>JBOHRM010000931.1:0-15483 GCA_050732715.1 Longimicrobiales bacterium | reverse complement strand
ACCTCGCCCCGCGCGGCGCCCAGCGCCATGCGGATGCCGATCTCGCGCCGTCGCTGCGAGACCGTGTAGCTGACGACGCCGTAGATCCCGATCAGGCCGAGCAGCAGCGCCATCGTGCCGGTGATCGCCAGCAAGAGCAACGTCACGGACGTGCGTGCCATCGAACGATGGTACATGTCGCCCAGGGTCTGGACACTCGCCAGCGAAAGGTTCCCGTTCACCGACCAGATCGCCTCACGCAGACCGTTCAGAAAGCCCGGCGTGCCGACGCGCTCGCTGCGGACCACAAACGACGCCACCGTGTTCCTTGCAAACGCCGGAAGCATGATCGTCTCCGGTGCGGGCTGGCTCATCCCGTCGTGATGGACGTCTTTCACGACCCCGACCACTTCCAGCCAGGGAGCGTCCGGCGCTCCACCGACGCGGATACGTCTTCCCAGCGCAGCACTGGCCGACCCCCACTCCCGGCGAGCCAGATTCTCGGAGACGATCACGACAGGACGGGCCTGATCGACATCGTTCCAGTCAAGGGCGCGGCCCGCGATGACGGGTGTCCGGAGTGTCTCGAAGAAGCCTGGCGAAACCAGCTGAGTTTCCGTGGCCGACGCAGCAGCGTCGACGTCGGTCCTCCCCTCGACGCGAATCGAGGACGTCCTGCCATCCCCGTCCAGAGGCAGCCCGTCGTTGGAACTCGAAAACCCGGCCGACTCCACGCCGGCGACGGCGGCCAGCCCGTCGAGGATCCGGTGCTGCATCCGTACCGTCGCTTCGGGGTCGTAAGCCCCGGCTTGCTCGGCATCGGGCACGTCCGCCACAGGGATGGTAAGCTGAAACGTCTGGACGTTGTCCGGATCGCGGAAGCCGGGATCCACCTGGCGCAACGTCTGAAACGTCCGAATCATCAGCCCCGAGCCGATGAGCAGCACGAGCGCCAGCGCGACCTGCAACACTAGCAGGAGATGGCGCGCCCGGTTTCGCTCCCGTCCCTCCGTGATCGATCGTGCTCCAGCGCGCAGGAGACGCGCGGGCTGAAGCTTCAACAGGGCGAAGTGGAACACAGGGATGAGCGCGAACATCAACGTCGCAAGCACAGCGAGACCCACGGTGACCAGGAGGACGGTGGGATCGATCTTGACCGTCATGATCTGAGGCAGGTCGGCCGCGCCGAGCGACAGCAGCAGCGGCAGGCTCACGTACGCCACGCCCAGTCCCACGATACCGCCGGCGAGCCCCAGGATCGCGCTCTCTGCAAGCACCACACGGGCGATGCCACCCCACCCGGCGCCCAGCGCAACCCGCATCGCCAGCTCCGGCCGCCGCGTCTCGCTGCGCGCGAGCACGAGATTCGCCACGTTCGCGCACGCGATCACCAGCAGCAACCCGATCGTGCCCATGAGCACCCACAACGTGTCGCCCAGATCCCCGACGACCATGTCCTTGAGCCACCTGAGGTCGGGCCCAAATCCCATCGCTTCGGCGCTCCCTCCCGGGAACTCCTCATCCAAGATCGGAATCATGCGCCTGACGTCGGCATTCGCTTGCTCGAGCGTGATCCCGCCCTTCAGACGTGCAATCCCGCGTCCGTTGCCAGACGGAAAGAAGGCGTTGGATCTTGCGAGTTGTAGAGGATAGAACACGTCGGCGGGGTAATCGAAGAATCGGAACGAGGGCGAGAGCACACCGATCACCCGGCGCGGGACGCCGTCGACCACCAGCGTCTGCCCCAACGGATCGGCACCGCCGAAACGACGCTGCGAGTAGCTGTCGGAGATGATGGCGGTGGGTGCGTCTCCCGGCCGGTCGTCGGCCTCGCCGAAGCGGCGTCCGACGGTCAGCTCGGCTCCCAGGATCCCCAGGACCTCGTGCGTCACCTCGACGCTCTCGACGGATTCCGGCGCCCCGGAACCCGTCACGGTTACCGGTGAGCTGTCCCAGTCCCAGTGTCCCACCGCTTCGAACGTCTCGCTGTAGTCGCGATAGCCGAAATAGACCGCCGGTGAAGCGAGCATCTGGCCGCCGCCGATACCCGCCTCGTGCACCAGCTCGATCAGACGATCCTGTTCGGGATAAGGCAGCGGGAGAAGCAGGATGCCGTTGACGACGCTGAACATCGCAGTCGTGGCGCCGATGCCCAGGGCCAACGTGAGCAAGGCCACGGCCGTGAAGCCCGGCGACCGCCGCAGCACGCGCAGCGCGAACCGGATGTCGGAACCGAGTCCCATCATTCGCCCCCTTCCTTCGTTCCGAGCGCCAAGCGCCGGTTTCTCCATGGCCGGCCGGATCGCCGCCGGCAATCGCGCGGCGACGGGCCGCTCGATTCTCATGAGCGTGCGGGCAAACGCATCCCAATCGGACACCTCCGCCTGTGCGCGGAACTGTGCTTCATCGTCCGAAGCGCCCGTCGCAAGCGACGCGTCATACGCGGCCTCGAGCTGTAGCGCCAGCTCCTCGATGATCTCCGCCTCACGCTCGGGCGGGACATCGAGCCGCGGTAACCGTGAACGGACGTATTCTGACCAATCAGGCATGATCGAGACCCGCGACGAGGTTGACGGCATGGACGAAGTCGGCCCAGCTCCGCCGCCGCGCCTCCAGCGCGCGACCGCCCGCCGCCGTGAGCCTGTAGTATCGCCGCCGCCGCTGGCCCGGTTGCTCCACCCAACGTCCCCGAATCCAACCGCGCCGCTCGAGGCGGTACAAAAGCGGATAGAGCGAGGCCGCGTTCAAGCGCAGCACACCACGTGACCGCGCCTCGATGAGCTTCGCCAGGTCATAACCGTGCCGCGGCTCGGCGTCGAGCAACGAGAGCACGAGGAACTCCGCACTGCCTTTCTGTAGCTCACGGCTGAACATGGTTGTCCCCAATATGTTTCAGCCCAACATATCGCAGCCTCACGTTCGCGTCAAGGATTGGGGCAGCCACGTTGGAGGCGACACTCAAGTGTCCGCCGCCCCACCGCGGACGTGCTCGGGGGTCAGCTCAGCACGCCAAACTATTCAGCGATCCGCTACGAACTGGTCGCGTAGCGTGTCGGGAGACCGAGCCGACCGGATCGCGTGCAGTCGCCGGGTAGTCGAACCGTGCGGCTCGGACTATTCCCCGCGGAGCGCCTCCATCGGCTCGATTCGCGCGGCGCGGCGGGCAGGAAGATAGCTCGCCACGGCGGCGGCCAGGAGTAGGATCGCGCTCACGCCGGCCAGGGTCGCCACATCTCGGGCGTGGACGCCGTAGAGGAGGCCTCTCAGCGGCCGCGTGGCGAACAGCGCGGCCAGCATACCGGCGCTCAGCCCGACACCTGCCGTGACGAGTCCTTCGAGCAGCACGGACATCGCGACGCTCTGACGCCGTGCGCCGAGAGCCATCCGGACGGCGATCTCGTGTCGCCGCTGCGCGACCAGATACGCCAGGATGGCGTAGGCCCCCATGGCGGCGAGGAGGAGTGCGAGGCCCGCGAAACCGGTGAGCAGGAACGTGTTGAAGCGCCGGCCTGCCAGGACGCCGTCGACGATCGATGCCATGGGTTCGACCGTGGCGAAGGGCTGGTTTCGGTCGAGGCGGGCCAGTTGCGCTCGCAGCGGCTCGACGAGTGCCGTGGCGTCCGCCTCTCCTTGCAGAACGAGCGTCATCGAGCGTTGAACCTCGGCCGTCCTGAAGGAGGCGTGTGAAAAGTACATCATTGGGCGCACGCTGGGCTGATCGAGCCCCCGATAGCGCGCATCGCCGACGACGCCCACGATCGTGAACAGCGGCCCCGTCTGTGGGTGGGAGAAGCGGATGCGCCGGCCGATCGGGTCTTCGCCCGGCCAGTACCGGTCAGCGATGACTCGGCTCACGATCACGGATTGCGCCCCGTCATCGTCTGTGCGGAACGTGCGTCCGGCGAGGAGAGGAATGCCCATCGCAAGGAAGTAATCGCCCGCGATCACGCGGTAGTCGGTGTCCGGAGCGTTGGCACGGTCGACGACCATCCCCTCGGGCGCGAACAGGTTTCCCGAGTTCCCCGGACCGAAGGGGACGGAGGTCACGGCGCCCACGGCCGCAACGCCGTGCGTCGCCTGAAGACCCTCGATGAGGCGCCGATAGAACGACACCACCTGAGCCGGCTCCGTGTAGCGTCCTTCGCCGAGGTTGATCCGCGCCGTGAGAACCCGCCGAGGCTCGAACCCGAGATCCACCTCTCGCAAGTTCAAGAAGCTGCGGACCAGAAGCGTCGCTCCGACCACGAGCAGCGTCGCCAGCCCGAGCTGCCCGATCACCGCGGCCCGCCGGGCGTGCGTGCCGATGGGGCTGTGCAGCGTGCCGCGGGTCCCTGCATTGAGCGCCTCCGATGCGCTCCCGCGGCTTGCCGTCAGCGCGGGAACCAGACCGGACAGCAGGATCGCTACACACGACACGGCCGTCGTGAAGGCGAACACACCCCGATCCAACCGGATCGCGTCCAACCGCGGGATACTCGCCGGTCCGACTCGCGGCAGCAGGACAACGCCCCAGGTCGCGATCAGCAAGGCCAGAGCGGCAGCGGCGACGGCCAGAAGCGCGGTCTCACCCAGCAACAAGAGCACGAGCCGTCGGCGCGACGCGCCGAGCGCCGCCCGAAGGGCCAGCTCACGCCGCCGTGCCGTCATACGGGTGACCGACAGGTTCGCCACGTTGGCGCACGCGATGAGCAGCACCAGCCCGACCGCGCCGAAGACAACGAGGATCGCGCGCCGGAAGTCGTCGCCTACCACGACCTCGCGGATGGGCCGCACGTTTACCGTCCATCCACCGTTGGTGGCGGGATGTGCTTCCGCCAGACGGCCCGCCAGCGTTGCGAGCTCCGTGGTCGCCCGCGCGAAATCGGCGCCGGGGCCGAGCCGCCCGAGCACCCGGAGAAACCGCGCCCCTCGGTCGCCAGCAGGCTCCGCCCGATGAACGTCCAGCGGAGTCCAGATCACCGCATCGTCCCCGGGGATCGTGAAGGACGCCGGCATCACGCCCACGACCGTGTACGGCACTCCGTCGATATGAAGCGCACGTCCGATTGCTGCGGCGTCCTCGCCCAGGTGCGACCTCCAGAACTCATGGCTCAGCACGACGACGGGTGATTCCCCCAGATGCACGTCCTCCGGACCCAGCGAACGGCCCAGCAAAGTCGGCGTCCCCAACACAGAGAAGAGCTCTGGTGTGACCCGGGCCGCGAGGACCTCCTCGGGTTGTCCGATCGTTGAAGTCAGGGGAACGCCGCGCTCATTTTCGAACGCCCCCAAGACCGTGAACGCGCCACGCGCTCGTCTCCAGTCGAGGTAGTCGGCAACCGAGACCGAGAAGAATTCGAGCCCACGCTCGGGGTGGCTCGACCAGATGCGCACGAGTCGATCGGCGTCGGGGTAGCCCAGCGGCGCAAGCAGGGCGCCCTTCACCACCGTGAAAACCGCCGTATTGGCACCGATCCCGAGAGCGAGAACCACCATCGCGGTCAGCGCATAAGCGGGATTGCGCCGCAGCGTGCGCCAGGCGAAGCGAACATCCTGGCCGAGCGCATCCATTGATCCGGCCCTCCGCGACGGCGTCCGCGCGACGACTCCTCGCCCCACGCCTACGTCCGCCCACAAGCGCACCACCAGCCAGAGGGCGCCGAGTATCTCGCGAGCGGCCAGCATGGCGCCGCCCGTCCGGCCGCGCAAACGCGCACGCTCGAGCCTGAGGCCGTGTGTCTCGAGCAGCTCCGCGCCGTGCCGGTCTCGGAAATGCCGAGGGGCCAGCCGCAACACGAATCGCAGCACTGTGCTGTTCCTCATGCCTGTACGCCTCCGGGCAGAAGATTCTTCCTGCGTGCCGAGGCGACCAGCGCGGCGAGTCGCGCCGACTCCGCCTCGGCCGCCGCGCGACCCTCCCGCGTGATCCGGTAGTAGCGACGTCGTGCGTCATCATCGGCGCTCCGCCGGCCTCGAGCTTCTCGGATAAGCCCTTCCGCCTCCATGCGCTGGAGCGCCAAATACAACGCTCCCGTGGTCGGCGCCGAGGACTGCCCCGCCCTCTCCTCGATCTCCTTGATGATCCCGTAGCCGTGCCGGTCACAGTCAGCCAGCGCCAACAAGATCTGGTACGTCAGCGGCGTCATCCGTGCACCTCCGGTCCGCGCGAGTGGGGCAACTCGCCATCTAGATAATTCACCGATACATATTTGCAAGATCTATTTGCCGCTGACCGTAGTGTCAACGGCCACGATGTCTCGGGTGATCCGCAGCTATCGAATCCGGGCGAGCCTGGTGGCGTCACTTTTGATATCATAAACTCATAAACTGGTGCACCGACCGCACCCGAACCCGGACACGAAACGGGGCGTCGTACGGGCCGTGCGAGACTTTCTGAAACAGTTAGGAATTGAGCCATGATGGAATACAGCGGTTATACGGCCGGCCCGATCGAATTCGATGCGGAAGAAGGCACGTTCAGTGGCACGGTCGCCGGCATCCGCGATGTGATTCATTTCGAGGGATCGACGGCAGACGAGCTGCGTCAGTCGTTCCGGGACAGTATCGATGTCTATCTGGCATCGTGCAAAGCCGATGGCACGGAGCCCGACCGCCCGTTCTCCGGCCGTTTCCCCGTCCGCATTTCGCCCGCGCTGCACCGCAAGGCCGCCCTTCACGCCGCCGAGGAAGGGCTTAGCCTCAACCAATGGGTCGCCCGCCGGATCGCGGGAGCGACGGGCGCAGGTTAGCCGTCGAGGTTGTCAAAGGGTCTGGCCCGGGTGCACGCCACGGCGACATCGGAGTGGTTGAACCTGAGCCGGCTCCTCGCCTAGGCGGCCGCCAGCGGAAGCCGAGGTGGAGTTCGCGGCGCTGTTTGGCGGCGGTGTCCGCGCGCGATCCGAAGTCGCGCCACGGCTCGTTCGGTTGATGAACATGAACCGGTCTCACACCTCCTGCAGCGCGGGCTCGCGGGCAGTGACCCGGCCAGTAATCCGGTGTCGTTCTCGGCGCCCCTCCATCCATGCGTACAGGGTCGGCACGACGAAAAGCGTGAGCAGCGTGGAGGTGATGAGTCCGCCGATGACGACGGTCGCGAGCGGCCGCTGCACTTCCGCGCCCACGCCGTGTGAGACGGCGACCGGAATGAAGCCGATGCTCGCGACGAGCGCGGTCATGAGGACGGGCCGCAGCCGTTCGCGCGCGCCGTGCACCGCGGCCTCGCGCGCCGCCATGCCGCCCGCGCGCAGGCGTTCGACGGTAGTCAACAGGACCAGACCGTTGAGCACGGCCACGCCGAAGAGCGCGATGAAGCCGATGGCAGCGGAAACGCCGAGGTGCATGCCGCGGCTCCAGAGGGCGAGCACACCACCGACGGCGGCGAATGGCAGGTTCGTGAGAACGAGCAGGGCGAGCGGCCACGACTTCAACGATGCGTACAGCAGCAACGTGATGAGGGCGATGGAGAGAGGCACGACGAGCCGGAGCCTCGCCATGGCGCGCTGCTGGTTCTCGAACTGGCCGCCGTACGACACGAACACGCCGGGCGGCAGCTCGACCCCAGCCTCAATGCTCTCGCGCACGTCGTTCGCGTAGCCACCGAGGTCGCGACCGCGCACGTCCGCCTGCACGATCACCAGTCGCTGCGCCTGCTCGCGGCTGATCTGCACCGGGCCGCTCTCCATGCGGATATCGGCGAGCTGGTGCAGCGCGATGAGGGCGCCGGACGGCGCCGGCACGGTCAGCCGCCGGATCGCCTCCGGGTCCGCGCGTACTGCCTCGGGATACTGGACGACGATGTCGATCATGTATGCGCCGTCGACGGCCCGGGCGACGGGCCGGCCGCCCAACGCGACCTCGAGCGATTCCAGCACCTGGTCGATGGGAATGCCGTAGCGCGCGAGCGCGCCACGGTCCGTCTGCACCGTCAGGTACGTCTGTCCGGTGGTCTGCTCGGCCGCGACCTCGGCGGTTCCCTCGACGGCTTCGATCACCTCGACCACGTCCTGGGCGACCTGCCGGTTCTGCTCCGGGTCGTCGCCGAACACTTTGACGGCGAGGTCGCTGCGCACGCCGCTGATGAGCTCGTCGAGCCGCATCTTCATCGGCTGGGTGAACGCGAACGCGACGCCCGGCACCTGTTCCTCGAGCCGTTCCTGGAGTTCCGCCTCGATGTCCACCTTCGTCAGTCCCGGCCGCCAGTCCGCCGCCGGCTCGAGAAGCAGGAAGACGTCCGATTGGTTGATGCCCATCGGGTCGCTGCCGATGTCCGGGCGGCCGACCCGGCTGACGACGCTCGTCACCTCGGGCACCTGCGCGACGACCTCCTCAACCTGGCGCGCGACCTCCATTGAATGGGTGAGGGAGATGCTCGGGTCGCGCGTTGGCTGGATGAGGATCGATCCTTCATCCAGCTCGGGCAGGAACTCCGTGCCGAGGCGTGGGACGACGAGCAGCGTCGCACCGAAGATGCCGACCGCGACCAGGAGCGTGAGGCGGGGGCGCGCGACCGCGGCGCGCAGCAGTGGCACGTAACGCTTCTCGAGCCCGTTCGACAGCCGGGTGGCGTAGCGGGATGCCCGTGCGCCGCGGCGAAAGAGCAGCGTCGCCGCCGCGGGCAGGAAGAAGAGCGCGAGCAGCAGGCTTCCGAACAGCGCCATGCCCACGGTCAGCGCCATTGGCCGGAACATGCGACCCTCGAGTCCGCGCAGCGTCAGGATCGGCACGTAGACCAGCATGATGATGAGCACGCCGAAGGCGATGGGCCGCCCGACCTCGTGTGCGATCCCGCCGAGCCGCTCGCGCAGCGTGTGCGAGGCGGCCGGGTTGCCGGCTTCATCATCCTCGTGCAGTCGCTTCACGAAGTTCTCGGCCATCACGACGGAGCCGTCCACGATCATGCCGAAGTCGATCGCGCCCAGGCTCATCAGGTTGGCGGACAGGCCGAGCCAGTGCATGCCGATCATCGCGAAGAGCAACGACAGCGGGATGGTCGCGGCGACGACCATCGCCGCGCGCACGTTGCCGAGGAAGAGCAGCAGGATGGCGATGACCAGGAACCCGCCGATGAGCAGGTTCTCGCGGATCGTATGCAGTGTGCCTTCGACGAGATCGGTCTGGTCGTAGTAAGGCGCCAGCACGACGCCTTCGGGCAGCGAACGGTTGATGGTCTCCACGCGCTCGCGCACGCGCCGGACAACCTCGCGACTGTTCTCGCCACGCAGCATCATCACGATCCCGCTCATCACCTCACCGCGACCGTCGCGGCTGACGGCGCCCTGACGCACCTCCGGCCCGTAATCGACGTCCGCGACATCGGAGAGCAGCAAGGGAATGCCGTCCACCGTCGATCGGATCACTGTCCGCGCCAGCTCGTCGGGATTCGAAGCCTGTCCGATGCCGCGCAGGATGAGCTGCTGGTCGCCCGTCTCGAGGTACGCGCCGGCCGGCGTCCGGTTGTTGGCCTCTACGGCCTCGATCACATCGTGCAGCGCGAGGCCGTAGCCGGTCAGCCTCTCCGGATCGACGATCACGCGCATCTGGCGGACGAACCCGCCGAACGCGTTGATCTCCGTCACGCCGGGGATCGCGCGTAGCTGCGGCTTGACGACGCGGTCGTGCAGCGTGCGCAGCGCCATCCCGTCGAGCTCGCCGCCCTCGAGCGTGTAGAGATAGATCTCGCTCGACGCGCCTGCGAGCGGGCCCAGCTCCGCTTCCGTGCCGGGCGGCAGCTCTTCGCGCACGCTCTGCAGCCGTTCCGCCACGAGCGTGCGCGCAAAGTAGAGGTCAGTGCCATCCTCGAAGACGATGGTAATGATTGCGAACGCGTGCTTGCTCGTCGAGCGGATCTCGGTCACGCGCGGCAGCCCGTTCAGCGACACCTCGATCGGGAAGGAGACGAGGCGCTCGACCTCCTGCGGTGAGAGCCCGGTCGCCTCGGCGAGGATCTGCACCTGGACGTTGGTCAGGTCGGGGAACGCGTCGATGCGCAGCGTGCGCAGCGCCCACACGCCGCCGCCGATCAGCGCGGCGACGACCACCAGCACGAGCGCGCGGTTGCGGATCGCCCACGAAATCAGTCGATCGATCATCGGGTGATCCTCAGTGGTGGTGGTCGCCGAAGGCCGCCTTCGCCAGCTCGGCTTTGAGCGTGAACGCGCCGCTGACGACAACGCGCTCGCCGGCCGCGAGACCGTCGAGTACGGCGACCCACTCTCGATCGGCCGTGGGCACGACGTCGACGTCTCGCCGTTCGTAGGACCGTTCGCCCGCCTCGATGAACACGTAGCGCTCCGCGCCGTCCGTCACGATCGCGGACGCCGGAACCGCGAGCGCGGTCGTGAGGCCCCCGCTCACTGACTCAGCACCCATCTCGATGCTCGCGAACATGCCCGGCCGCATGACGCCGTCGGCGTTCGCGACCTGGATCAGCGCGGTGGCGGTCCTCGTGTCCCGGTTCAGCTCGTCCTTGATGCGCGCCACGCGACCGTTCCAGCGGCGCCCGGGGTACGCCGCGAGCCGGATCGCCACCGTCTGGCCGACGCGCACATCCGGGAGCGAACGCTCCGGGACATCGGCGGCCACGTTCACGACCGAGATGTCGGCGAGCGTGAAGATCGCCGTACCGGGCTCGACGGCAGCGCCGCTCAGGGTGTGTGTCTCCGCGATCCGGCCGGCGAACGGAGCGGACACCGGCAGCAGGTCGCCGGGCCGGCCGTCCCGGGCGAGGGCATCGATGAGCGTCTCTCCCGCCCCCATCAGCCGCAGCCGGCGGACCGCCGCATCGACGAGCGCGGCCGCGCCCTCGGCGTCGGCCGTACCCTCGAGCAACGCTGCGCGCGCCATCGCTTGCAGGAAGTCCTGCTGCGCGGTCAAGAACGCGGTGCTTAGAATCTCGGCCACGGGCTCCCCCGCCCGCACCGACTCGCCTTCCACCACCAGCAGCCGCTCGATCCGGCCGGACGTGCGCGGCGATATGAGCGCGACCCGCGCGGGGTCGAACTCGACTTCGCCCGGGACCGCGCCGCCCACCATCGCCAGACGAAGGCTCCGTTCCTCGACGGCCGCGGTCTCGATCCCCGCGGTGCGGTGCGCCGCCTCCGTCAGCGCGACCAGGCCGGCCTCGCCCTCGCCATGCTCATCTCGCGTTTCGGCGTGCTCCTCGGCCGGATGCGCGGCCGGAGATTCCGCCTGCTGCGACGCCAAGGCCTCCACACCGGCTTCGCCACCGCACGCGGCAAGTACGACGACCACCAGCATCAGGATGAACGGGCGTCGTCTGAGATTCAGTGCGTCCATGAGTCACTCCCCATCCGCATCCGGCCCTTCGGCCGTCGCAGCGATCAAGTTCGCGTAGGCTTCGACGGCGTCGGCGTGCGCGCGCAGCCACTCGATCTCTGCACGGGCGATCGCGCGCTCGAAGTCGATCAGCTCGATGAGCGACAGTTGGCCCGCACGGTAGCCCGCCAGCGCGCTCTCCCGTTCCTCGTCCACCGCGCGCAACAGCGCTACGTCATAGACGGCCAGGCGAGAGCGGGCGGCTTCGTAGCGTGCCGCCACGCCGGCGAGCACGCCTCGCACGCGGGCAACGACGGCATCGCGGGCCGCCCGCGCGGCGGCGACCTCGCGCTCCACGGCCCGTCGCTCGCCGCGGTTCGCGCGGCCCGCCGTGAACGGAAGCGTCAGCGACGCGCCGACAACGGGACCGAACGCGCTTCCGCCATCCTGCTCGATCGTGCGCTGCACGCCGATCGACCCGGCGAAGCGCATCCGTTGATTCGCGACCCCCAGCGACTGCGCCGCGACCGCCCGATCGACTTCCGCGGAAGCGCGCACGACCGGGGCGGACAGCGCGAGCAGCGAATCGATCGCGGGCGCGGGCGGAAACGTCGCCGCCGTCGCCACCGGATCCGCCCCGAGCGCCGAGTCTGCGAGTGCGAGGACCACGTCCCGGTCCGACACGTCCGACAGCGCCGCCAGCGCCTCGCGGGCGGCATGCTCGTCGGCCACGATCGCGGCCCGATCCGTCTGGACCCGCAGCCGCTCCGCGCCCAGCCGCAGTACGTCCACATAGCGTGCGTCGCCGACCGAGAAACGGTCGCGCAGCGCCGCCTCGGCGCCCAGCAACAGCGTGTCTTCCGCCGCGAGCCGGCGCGCGATGGCACGGGCCGACGTCAGCCGCGTCAGCTCGAGCAGGACCTCGGCACGCACGCGTCGCTCGATCGCCTCCAACCTCGCCTCCGCCAGGGCAACGTCCGCGGATGCAAGTGCGCGTGACGCCGCCGTACGGCCGCCCGTCATGAACTCACGGGCCAACTCCACGCGGATCACCGCGGACCCCACATCGTAACCGTCCGGCACATCCTCGATTTCGCCCGCGAGCACCATCGCCGGAGCCAGCCCCGCCGCGTCCGCTCGGGCACGCGCGGCATCGACGGTGGCACGGGCGGACACCAGCATCGCGTTTCTCGCGAGAACCGCGTCCTGCAGGCGAGCCACGTGCTCCGACTCGAGCGGCGCCCATTCCTGTGCCGCGGCCGTCGATGCAGCCGCCGCCAGCACACAGGTCACCAGGACCGCGCGCCCGACGTGCGTCGGGTGCACAGCGGGCGCGGGCAGCTGGCAGATGCGTCGTTGTCTCATTCTCTACATAGGGTGCATGGGAAGGACCCGGCCGCAGTCGGACGGTTCCCGAAGGCTTCGATGTCTTGTTCGATGCTGTGCGCGCGGCGGCGCACGGGGGACGTCAGGCCAGTGGCGGACGGAGATGGGGGCGCGCCCGCGCGCGCCTCGCGAAGGCCGCCGAAATCACGACAGCACCCGTGAGCTCGACGCCGGTCGCACAGAACTCGACCGGCTCCAGAAGGACGACCACCTGAGCGTTCACACAGCCGCACGCGCACAGACACGCGCAGTCTTCAGGGATGGAGCCGTCCTCCGGAGCGGAGGCATCGAGCACGACGTACATGGGAGATGCGGCGACCTCGCTCGTGACGACTGGGAGCTCGTCCGGCGCGAGCAAAACCTCCGCCGACGACACAGCGACGGTCAATAGGAGCAGCAGCCCGACCGCTCGGCGCAGCATCACCGGCTTCCCTCCCCCGCGTAGCGCGCGCAGGCCTCCACGCCGCACGCGGCGTCGCCCAGAAGCTCCTCCGCCGCGGTCAGCAACACACCGACCCGAGCGTCGCTCAGCTCGTAGCACGCGAAGCGGCCGCGTTGCTCCCTGCGTACGAGGCCACAGTCCAGCAGACGCGCCAGGTGGTTCGACGTGTTCGACTGCGTCAGCCCCGTCGCGTCCACAATATCAGTCACACTCAACGGGCCGGCGCGCAGAGCTTCCACGATCGACAGCCGTGAGGGATCGGCGAAGCCGCGAAACAGCTTCGCCCTCGTCGCGATCGAGTCTACGGTCGCCCTCGCCATCAAACGCTTTCGTTTCGTGGAATCAGCGACGGATGATGCGTCGTCCGACCCCTCGCCGTCAACTCCGGCGAGACGGGCGCGGTGCCAATCACGTCCGGGTTCGGCGACCGGACCTCGCGCAATGATGCGATTTCACCACCAGCGGAGAAGGAGGTCAGGCACGGAGGTCAGTCGTTATCTGAGCGACAGCTCGCGAATCCGCGGCCGCTTCGGAAATCATTTACTTCCAACAGCGGTGCAGCGGTGTCACAGGGTCCCTGTAGCTCGTCATGTCAAATGCTCTCGCGTCTCGTTGCGGGTCGCAAGGCGGAACGCAAGGCTCTCGACCGTCATCGCGTTTGCGAGCGGGCCTGGCAAGAACAGCTCGAGGCGGTCGCTGAACAGCCGGAGCCGGATCTTCGAGCCGTAGACCGAGTAGTCGCGATGGGCCACGGCGTTCACCACCGCCTCGAACACGGCGGTCAGATCGAACTGCTTCGTCGCGCTCCGAGCAGGCAGCACACAAGCCGCGAGCGCGGCGGCGAATCCTTGCAAGGTTAGAAATATTGTTTTATACTGTCGTCGTTCCGCGACGGCCGAAGGGGGTGGGTTGCCTATGGGACGGAGAGAGAATCTAGGCGAGCTCGAGGCGCTCGTGCTGACGGCGGTCATCCGGGTGGGACAGCGAGCGAACGGCACGGCGGTGTACGAGGAGATCGAAGTCCGGTCGGGACGGGACGCGAGTTTGCCCGCCGTGCACGTGACGCTTCGGCGGCTCGAGGAGAAGGGTCTGCTCGTTTCCGAGGCGGGTGGTCGTTCACCGAGGGGCGGCCGGCCGCGCCGGTTCTATCGTCCCACGCCCGAGGGGGTGCGAGCGCTCGAGGCGTTCCGGGCGATGTGGCGGACCGTATGGCGACGGCTCGAGCTGCCGGACCCGGAGACGCTTTCATGAGCCGGCCGAGGCGGCGTTCACCGGACTCCCGCCCGCCGGCCCTGTCACGGAGCGTGCTCGAGTGGACGTCGCCTCGGCTCGGTGCGCACGAGCTGGCGGATGATGCCGCCGAGCTGTTTGGCGAAAAGCTCGCTCGTAACGGCGAGCGAGCGGCCCGCCGATGGTATCGGCAACAGGCTCTCGCAGCCGTCGGACGTTTCCTGCTCCTGGGCGGCGGTGGAGGGCTCCGGCAGGGAGTCGTATCGACTTTTCGAGGTTCTGGACCTCGCGCAGGAAGACCGATGTCTCGGTCCACGTCCCGCTTCTTCCGGTTCGCAGTGCCCGGTGCGTCCTGGCTTGATGTGAAGCTCGCGGCGCGGATGCTTTTCAAGCGGCCCGGTCTGACGCTCGCTGCGGTCTTTGCGCTCGCCGTCGGGATTCCGGTGGGGTTGCTGCCGCAGCACGTCCTGAATTCGTCTACGAGGCCACTTCCGGTCGAGGACGGTCAGGAGATCGTGCTCGTCCGCAACTACGACGTGGCGGAGTCGCAGCCCGTGACGCGGCTTCACGATTTCGTGCAGTGGCGAGAGGCGCTGTCATCGTTCGAGGATCTCGGAATGTGGCGGTCCGAGTGGTACAACGTCCGCCCGGAAGGCGGACGCACGGCTGAGGTCGCAGGGTCCGAGGTCACAGCTTCGGTCTTCTCCCTGCTCCGCGTCCCGCCGCTTCTGGGACGCCGGCTCGACGAGGCGGACGAGGTCATCGGGGCGCCGGATGTCGTCGTGATCGCGTACGACCTCTGGCAGTCGAGCCTGGCCTCGGACCCGGACATCGTGGGCAGCACGATTCGAATCGGTGCCGTGCCGCACACGGTGGTCGGGGTGATGCCGGAGGGATTCCTGTTCCCGTATCAGGCCAATCTCTGGCTCCCGTTCCGCTACGACCCGGTCGGCTACGAACGCGGCGAGGGGCCGACCGGCCGGATCGTCGGCCGCCTCGCCGATGGCGTCTCGATCGAGGAGGCGCGACACGAGATCGAGGTCCGGGGCCGGCGTATGGCGAACCAGTTCCCGGATACGGACGCGCGGCTCCAGCCGCAGGTTCTGCCCTACACCGCCGCGCTCCTCGAGTTGGACGCGGCCGACAACCGAATGCTCTTTGCCGCCTGGCAGATCCTCTCGGTCCTTCTGCTC
>JBOHRM010000930.1:0-1967 GCA_050732715.1 Longimicrobiales bacterium | reverse complement strand
GCGGCTCGAGGCGGAGTCGCTGGCGCGGTCGAGCTGGGAGCAGGTTGCGCGGGCGCGAGCGGAGGGCCGGCCGCCGCGGCGCTACTATCGGTTGACGGCGGCGGGCCGCGCGATGGTACGCGAGGCGCTCGGGCGCTATCCGGGCGTCGCGCACCAGTTCGACGCGGGCGCCGAGCCGGGCGCCGCGCACGCATGAGCGCGGGAAGTTCTTCCGAGCCGCCCCGAGGGATCGCACGGCCGCCCGGGACCGGGGCCCGCGGCGGCACGAAGCCGGGCGAGGCCGAACCGCCGCGGGTCGGTGTTCCTCTACCGCCCGTCGACCGCGAAACGGCCGAGCCGCCGGGCTCGCGGCTGATCGACTGGGTGGCGCGATGGGTTCCGGTTTCGCGCAGAGACCAATGGCTGGCGGAGTGGCGCGCGGAGCTGTCCCACGCGTCCGAGGGTGCGCGTTCGCGGGGTGAATCCGAGCGAATGACGAAGTGGCGCATGCGACGTCGTGCGCTCGGCGGTGTGCGCGATGCGCGATGGCTGCGCGGCGCCTACGGTGTGCCGAGTCCCGGCCTCTCGGGACTCCGCGATGCCACGCGCGTGCTGAAGCGGCAGCCGGGATTCGCTTTGATGGTGGTGTGCACACTTGCGCTCGGCATCGGCGCCGCCACCGCGATCTTCAGCGTAGTCGACGGCCTGATGCTGCGGCCGCTGCCGTTCCGCGACCCGGAGCGCCTCGTGCAAGTGTTCATCGGCCGGGGAGGAGACGGCACGTCGGTGTACGTCGACGCCGACGCCGCGCGGGTGTGGCGCGGTCAGGACGCCGTCTTCAGTGCGTCGCATCTGCTCGGGTGGCGGTCACTCATGCTCACAGGTCCGGGCGAACCGCGGAACCTTCGCGCGGAGCTCGTCGAGCCGGGCCTTCTAGGGACGCTGGGCACACCGCCGGCATTGGGGCGCGAGTTCCTGCCGGAAGAAGGCGTGCCGGGCCGCGATCGCGTCGTGATGCTGAGCCATGAGCTATGGCGTGGCGCATTCGCCGCCGATGCGACGGTCATCGGTGCCACGATCTATCTCGACGACGAGCCGCATACCGTCGTGGGGGTCATGCCGTCCTCCGTACGCGTGCTCCCCGGTGGCATACCCGAGATCGCGCTTCCGCTGACGGATCCGCCGCCGTCCCCGCGCGGACTGATGCTGCTCGGCCGTATCCGCTCCGATCTCTCGCTCCCGGTCGCGCAAGCACGTCTGGATGCGGTGACGGCGAGGCTCGAGGCGGCGCAGCCGCGCGAAGCCGGCTGGGGAGTACAGCTCACGCCCCTCGAGCGCCTGCTGAATGAGGACACGAGGCGTGGCCTCACGGCGCTGGCCGGCGCTGTGCTGCTGCTCCTCTTCGTGGCGTGCGTAAACGCGGCGGGGTTGCTGTTCGTGCGCGGCGTGACCCGCAACGCCGAGCTGGCGATCCGGCGTTCGCTCGGCGCGTCACGCGCGATGCTGTTCCGGCAGTCGCTCGGCGAGAGTCTTGTCCTTGCGGGGCTCGCCGGCGTTGCTGGCGCGCTGCTGGCATGGTGGGGCGTGCACGCGCTGCTGGCGCTCGTGCCCGAGGGGCTGATCCGGTTCAGCTACAACGCGGTCGGCATCAATGCGCGTGTGTTGGTGTTCGCGGTGGCGCTCACGTTCGCGACGGGCGTGGCGTTCGGGATCGGTCCCGCCTTGCGCGCCTCGCGTACGGACGCGCTGCACACCAGTCGGCGGACGGCGACCGCGTCTCGGGCGGAGGCTCGCCTGCGGTCCGTCATTCAGGCCGTCCAGCTCGCGCTCGCCGTCATGCTGCTCGCCGGCGCGGGATTGTTCGGCCGGAGCTTCCTCCGGCTCGCCGCAGTCGACCCGGGATTCGACCCTCACGACCTGCTCCAACTGACATACGAGCTGCCGACGTTCCGCTATCCGAATCCGCCACAGCGGGCGGCGTTCAACCG
>JBOHRM010000929.1:0-13220 GCA_050732715.1 Longimicrobiales bacterium | reverse complement strand
ATGTTGCTGAATAACCCGCCCTCGCCCGGCAGCGCAGGGAAAAGTGTGACCGGCGAGAGCGTGAGGTTCACGCTCGGCAGCGTCATCCGCACCTGTCCGCTCGACAGGGTCTGGTTCCGGTTCGCGCCGAGGCTCAGTGAACCCCAATCGAAACGGCGGCTCAAGTTCGCCGACGATGCGATCGACCGCGTCAGCTCGCGCGGGTCTACCGCACGCTCGCGGATGAATGACGCGCTGCTCGAGTAGTTCACGTTTGCGCTCAGACTCGTCCGCTCATCCGGCTGCCACGACGTGTTGTTCGCCAACGTGAACGTCGTGCCACCCCCGTCCTGCCAGTAGCGCCGGAACGTGGTGCCGCCGTTCAAGAACTGGCGTCTGAACCGGTAATCGAAGCTGCCGCGCAGCGCCGTGTAATTGTCGCTCTTCCAGTCCATCGCGACCTCTGCGCCGAGATGGTCGCTGATCGCCCAGTAGAAGCCGACGTCCTCGATGCTGCGACTGTAGCGCGTGCTGTTGCGCGCGATGTCATTGATGCCGAAACGCGGGAACAGGATGCCGCTGCGCCGGCCCTGCTTCAGGCTCTGCATGAAGAACGGCAGCCAGAAGACGGGCACATCGCCGAACTTCAGCGTCACATCGCGCGCCACCATGACGTCGTTCTTGAGCACCTTCATGCTGCCGGCGCCGAAATGGTAGTGCGGCTCCTCGAGCGAGCAGTCCGTGAACATCGCGTCGTGCGAGTAAACGCGCTGGCCGACCGTGACCAGGTCGCCGCGTACGTACCACACCGCCCCTTCGCTCACCTCCGTCTGCGCGCCCAGCGCCACGCCCACGTCGTGGTCGACGTTGTAGCAAAGCGAGTCGCTGCGGATCGGCGAGTCGGCGCTGCCGCCGCTCACCACGGGGTTACCGTACGCACACGCGTAGGCGAGCTTGTCGTAATAGATCAGGCTGGTGTCCGCGGTGATGCGTTGGCCCTCACGCAAGACTTCGGCGGCGCCGAGCAGCACGAGCCGCTCGTCCGCCGCCACGTACGTCGCGGTGTCGCCGCTGTACTCGGTTCCCACATAGCCGCTCAGCCGGAGCAGCTCGAGCATCGTCGAATCGCGGTTCGCCGCGGTCAGGCCCGTTCCGACCTCGCGGCCCGCCGCGTTCGGGTCGAACTGCGGCTCGGACACCGACTCGAGCGAGTCGGCCGCGGTCGTGTCCGGCGTCGTCGTGTCCGCGATCAACGGCGAGAGCCCGCGCAGTCGCTCGCGAATCCGCTGTTCGCGCGTCAGCGTCGTGTCCTGCTGCTGCGTGGTGTCGCGCTGCTGCGCCGTCACCGCACCGGGTGCGGCTGCGAGAACCGCGCCCAGCGCGAGGCACGCATATGCGCCAGCGCGGGTCGCCAAGACGCCGCCGAACCGGCGGCTCGACGCCAGAGTCCCCTCTCCCCGCCGGGGAGCGGTCGGCGTGAAACGCCCGGCGAGGGGCGTACCGGCACGGCGCGTCACATCGCCTCCGGCAGCGCCTCGGCCGATGACTTCCGTTCCCGCGCGCGCTCGACCAGTCGCGCCAGCCCGATGCCCAGCTCATAGAGCAGCAGCAGGGGGACCATCATGAAAAGGCTGACGGTGAGATAATCGCCCGGTGTGATGACGCAGGCCACCACGCCGCCGACCGCGACCGCGTAGCGCCGCTTCGATTTCAGGAACGCGGACGTCACGAGCCCGAGCGCCGACAGGATCAGCACCACGACCGGCAACTCGAAGACCGCGCCGAACGCCACCAGCATCAACGTGACGAAGCCGAAGTAGGCGTCGGCCGTGATGGCCGGCTCGAGACTCTCCCCCAGGAAGCCGAGCATGAACCGGATCGAGAACGGCAGTACCAGGAAATACGCGAGCGCCACGCCCGCCGCGAACAGGATCATGCCGAGGTAGAGCGCCGGCACGATCGCGCGTCGCTCCTGCGGCAGCAGCGCGGGCGAGAGGAACGACCACGCGTGATACACGATGATCGGCGCGGCCAGAATGATGCCGACCGCGATCGCGAGCTTGAGCGTGATGAAGAACGGCGTCGTCACGCTCAGCGCGAGCAGCTTGCCGCCCTCGAGGTACGGATCGAGCGGCTGCTTCAGCAGCGCGATGACGTCGAATCGGATCGCCTCTGGATGAAATGACGGCGTGACGATGACGAAGCCGATGATGCTGCCGATCAGGATGGCCGCCAGGCTCCACAGGATACGCCAGCGCAGCTCCTCGAGGTGGTCGAGGAACGGCATTTCGGCCGATGGTCGGCCGGCGAGCTTGAGCTTCATTCGACTTCGGGGAGGGGCAGCTCCACCTGGCCTTCGTCTATCGCGGCGCGGGCGCGGCGAGCCCGCAGCTCCCGCAACTCCTCGTAGAACTCATCCAGATCCTGAAAGTTCCTATAGACCGAAGCGAAACGGACATAGGCGACGTGGTCCCGCAAGCGCAGGCGCTCCATGGCGATCTCGCCGATCACGCCGCTCTCGATCTCGTCCGCGCCGACGCGGGCCAGCTCGTCCTCGACCTCGTCGGCCAGCTGATCGATCTCGGCCGCCGCGATCGGACGTTTCGCACACGCCAGCTGGAGTGAACGAGCGAGCTTGTTGCGGTCGAACGGCTCCGTCGAGCCGTCACGCTTGTTGACCAGCAGCTGCCGCTCCTCGACGTACTCGTACGTCGTGAACCGGCGCTGACACGCGAGGCACTCTCTGCGACGGCGAACGGCTCGCCCTTCCTGGCTGGTGCGGGAGTCGACGACCCTGTCTTCCGTCCCGCTGCAGTAAGGGCAGCGCATGCGCGCGCTAACCGCCCAATTCTGACAACCGCTGCCTGGCCTCGACTGCCGCTTCGGACGCGGGGAACCGATCGATGACCGCGCGGAACAGCTCGCGCGCCTTCTCCGTCTGATCCCGCTCTTGCGCTACGACGCCGCCGCGCAGCAGCGCATCCGCCGCCGGCGGCGAGTTGTGCCACTGCTGCTCGACCTTCTCGAACTCGACGATCGCGAGCTCGTAGTTGCCCTCGGCGTAGTACGTCTCGGCGATCTGAACCTGCGCGTACGGCGCGCGCGGGTCGTTCGGATAGTTCTCGACGATCTGCATGAGCGCCGCCCGCGCGGTGGCATACGCGCGCTCGCCGATCTTCTGCATCGCGGCGGCGTACATCTGTTCCGCCTCCGGTTCGCCGGTGATCGGCAGGTCTTCGCCGCCCGCGCCGGCCACGCCGCCGGGCTGTCCAGCCCCCGTGCGCTCGAGCCTGTCGAGAAGCTGACTCGTCATGATCTGCGACTGGTTGATCATCTCTTCCAGCTGCGCGAGGTTCTCCTCGAGCTGCTGGAAGCGGTGACTCGTCTCACCACGCACATCCTGCTGGATCGCGAAGCTCGTGCGCAGTGTGTCGAGCAGCAGTCTCGTCTGCCGCTGCGTCTCGTTGAACAGCGAATCCTGACGCGCGCGCAGCGCTTGGATCTCGCCCTGGAGCGTCCGGATATCGCCTTTCGTGGCGCAGCCCGCGCCCGCGGCGATCGCCAGCGCCGCGGCGAATGCCATCGTCCGTACGTTGTCAGCTCTCATCAGTCCTCCAATGCGCTCCACGCAGCACCGAACCGAAGCAACGCGGAACCCGGAACCCGGAACCCGGAACCCGGAACCGATTCTACCCCGACGCCCTACCTCGAGGACTCCCGTTCATGAGGGATCGCGACCAGTCCGGCATGCGCAACCCCGCGCCACGCACGAGCATACGCGTTTCCCCCGTTACGATGTCGATAACATACAGCCCGTCGCCGCCGGCGCCCACCCCCGTGAAGACGATGTGGCGGCCGTCCGGCGCCCAGCTCGGGTCCTGATTGTTGCCTTGCGATGTCAGCTGCGTGATGCGCCGGCCAGGCCGCGCGGCATCGGCGAGCATGAGGTGGAACCCGCCGCGCGACTGGCCGTGGAACACCACGTCCGTGCCCGTGGGCGACCACGCGGGCGCGAAGAACTGTGCCTGGTCGCCGAGCGGCGAGATCAGCACGGCATCGCCCCCGTCCGCGGGCATCACGAAGATGTGCTGGCGGCCGAGCCGCGACGAGTGGAACGCGATCCGGCCGCCGTCCGGCGCGACCGCGGGCGAAAGGTTGTCACCCGTCGTGCTCGTCAAGCGGTGCGCCCGCGAGCCGTCCCAGCGGTGCAGCTCGAGCCCCGCGTTGCGCTGCGCCTCGACCCACAACGCGAAGATCAGATCGCCGGCCGGCGAGTACACGGGCGTCTGGACGAGCGAGCCCGAGATGAGCCGGTTCATCGAGCCGCTCGACATCTCGCGTTCGATGAGCTCCCACGAATCGCCGCCGAACGTCGCGAACGCGAGCCTGTCTCCGGCCGGGGACCATGCGGGCGAGTAGACCTGCGGCGCGCCCCATAACCTCTGCAAGCCTTCCCCGTCCGAGTCCACCATCATCAGGTCGTAGCTGCCGTTGCCGTTCTGGCGGACGAACGCGATGCGTGTCGCCGCGATGCCCGGCTGGTTCGAGATCGCCTGCACGACGTCGTCCGAAACGCGGTGCACCGCCATGCGAAACTCCGCTGACGTCGGCTCCGGCAGCTCATACGTCGTCTGCTGCTTCACGTCGCCGTAGACGACGTCGTGCACGGTCAACGCGAGCTCGTGGCCGTCGGCTGTCTCGCTGACCTCGCCCGTGACCAGATACACGACGTTGAGGCTGTTCCACGCCGGATAGTCGACCGGCCCGATCGTAAGGCTGGACGGCGGCCTCACGAGCTGGTAGCGGTCGCCGAGCCTGAGGTCGCTCTCGATGATGCTCGCGATCTGCTCGGCGGCCGGCCCCGTCGCAGGCGTGGACTCGAACGGCCGGACCGAGACGAGCGGGCGGCCCAGCTTCGAGTAGCGCGTCTCGAGCGACACGCCCGGCGGCAGCTCCTCCTGCTGCGCGCGCACGGGTGCAGCCACGACGAGGGCGCCGATCAAACAAGACAGTAGCGGAATCGAGCTTCGAATCCGTTCCCGCTGCCGCCCGGGCCGTACTATCGAATCGATGAAATGTTTGGGCCGGTAAGGAATTCTCTCGCCAAGGCGCGAAGTGCGCAAAGGGAACGCAAAGATCGTTATCGAGCGATCTTGGCGTACCCTTGGCGAGCTTGGCGCCTTGGCGAGAGTATTCCTACCACGCGCCGTGCCCTCAGCCATCGGCTTTGTACTCAGCCTGGCGGCAAGAATCGGAATCGCACCCATAACTTGTCCTGTACCCAACCGTCGGGGAGCGGATTGAACGCGCCGCGGTTGCCGGCCTGCTCGACCGCGCTCATCATCTCGAGGTCGAAGTTCCAGTCCCCGGATTTCTGAACGACGCGCATCGAGCCTGGCGAGACCGAGCCATCGCGCTCGATGGCGAATGCGACCGTCCCCGTAAGATTCGCGTTGCCAGCCCACCGGAAGTAGCGGTTGAGCTGGAGAATGATGTTCTGGAGATACTCGGGATAAGGGAAATCCTGGCCCTCGATGTCTACATCGAGGTCCTCGCCGCCCGGCGAGTCCGGCTCGGGGTCCGCGCCCCGCGCGGGCTCGGGCTCAGGCGGCGGCTCTTCGACCGGCTCCTCTGGCGTCTCCTCGACCGGCCGCACGGATTGCGGCACCTCTCGGATCGGCTCGACCGGCTCGGGCTCGGTGGGCCGCACCACCTCCGCGCTCGGCGGCACGGGCTCCGGCTCACCCTCCTCCTGCGGCGGCGGCGAGACGAGACGGACCCGGTACACCTCGAACTCTGGCAGCTCGCTCGCGAAAACGGCGCCCGACACGATGAGCCCACCGACCAGCACCACGTGGAACCCGACCGACCCAATGACGGCACGGAAGTCGGGCCCCGGCCGACGCCGACCGATCCCCGAGCCCCAAATCTCGGGGTTCCGAGTTCCGCGTTCCGGGTTCCGAGTTCGGCGCGAAATCGGGCCCGCGTGGCCCCGCGACTGCGCGTGAACCCGCTCGGGCTCAGGGCTCCGGCCGGTCATATCTCCATCCACTCGACTCAGGCGCGCCAACGGGCTCAGGGCTCCGGCCGGTCATATCTCCATCCACTCGACTCAGGCGCCCCAACGGGCTCAGGGCTCCGGCCGGTCATGTCTCCATTCACTCGACTCAGGCGCGCCAACGCGAGACTCGGAACTCGGAACTCGGAACTCGGAACTCGCCAACCCTACATGACCGGTTCGACGGCCAGTCCAACGTCGGCCACGTCCATCCTCTTCATACGGCCCAGGACCTCGGCCACGCGGCCGTACGGCACGCCCTCGTCCCCCTTGAGCGTCACCTGTAGGCGCTCCGGCCCGGACGTGTACGTACGAAATAAGTTCTCGAACTCGTCGAGCGTGGCAACCTGCACCTTTTCGATGAAGATGTCGCCGTTCGCGGCGATGCTGACGACGAGCGCCTCCGACGTCGTCAGCGGCGTCGCCTCCGCCTCCGGCAATGCGACCTCGATGCCTCCCTGAAGAATCGGCGCCGTGATCATGAAGATGATCAGCAGCACGAACGCGACGTCGATCAGGTTCGTGATGTGGATCTCCGCGGTGACCGGCAGATTGCGTCGCCGTTTCCCGCTGGAACGCAACATCTCAGTGCTCCTCCATCAAACGGTCCGGGCGGGGCGCGCGGGCCGTCCTACTTCGGCCACGGATCACTAGAGTCTTCCTTCCCGTGCCAACGTTCCGACGAACTCGCTGGCGAAGCCTTCGAGCTCGCCGCTGAACCGGTCTAGCCGGCTCACGAAGTAGTTGTACGCGATCGCGGCCGGGATCGCCGCCACCAGACCGAACGCCGTGGTGGTCAACGCGTCCGCTATACCGGGTGCGACCGAGGCGATGTTCGCCGTCCCCGTCGCCGTGATGCCGATGAACGAGTTCATCACTCCGATAACGGTACCCAACAGCCCTAGCAGCGGTGCCGTCACGGCGATGATCGCGAGCCAGACCATACCGCCGGACATCGCGTCGCGTTCCTCGTCCTGCACCTTCTCGAGCACGAGCCAGAGCGCGCTCAGCTGCGTCTCGGAGAGGCCGGGCGCCGGGTTGGCGTCCTCGTGCAGAGCGCCGGGCCGCAGCTCGCTGAAGAAGTTCGTGCCCTGACGGAACACGCGTGTGTAGGGCGTCTCGGGCATGCGCATGATCACCTTGTACGCGTCTTCGAGACGGAGCGCGCGTTCGAGCGCGTTCACGAAGCGCAGCCCATCTTTGCGCAGGCGCCGGAACTGCCGCCATTTCCAGAGGATGATCACCCAGCTGATGAGCGAGAACGCCGCGATCACCGCGAGGACGACCTTCGTGGTCGGCGAAGCGCCGAGGATGAGGCCGATGGTGCGCGGCACCGCGCCCGGCTCCTGCGTCGCCAGCATCATCATCGGGCCGCCTCCCGGCTCGCGATGAACCGGTACGTCTGCGCGAGGCCGTCCTTCAGTGGCGTGGCCGCGGACCAGCCGAGTGCGCCCGCGGCCTTGCCGCAATCGAGGCACGAGTCGCGTAGCTCGCCGGGCCGCTCGGCCGCGTGCCGGAGCTCGACCTCACGACCCGCCCCACCCATCAGCTCCGCGGCCAGCACGAGCACCGATGTGGCGACACCGGTGCCGATGTTGAACGCGCGGTCATCGATCGAGGCCGGCGCCGGAAGCGCGACGTCCGTTGCGAGCACGTTCGCGGCCGCCACGTCGCCGACAAAGACGTAGTCCCGCGTCTGCTCGCCATCGCCGTAAATCGTGAGCGGCTCCCCGCGCGTGACGCGCTCGCTGAAGATCGCCACCACGCCCGCCTCGCCGTGCGGGTCCTGGCGCGGGCCGTAAACGTTCGAGTAGCGCAACGCCACGTACTCGAGGCCGTGCACGCGCAGGAGATAGTGCAGGTAATACTCGGTCGTGAGCTTGCTGACGCCGTACGGCGAGAGCGGCGCCTTCGGCGCGGTCTCGCCCGTCGGCCGCTCTTCCGGCTCGCCGTAGACCACTCCGCCCGACGACACGAACACGAAGCGGCTCACGCCGTGCCTGCGCGCGCACTCCGCGATGTTGAGGAACCCATCGATATTGACGCGTGCATCGGCGCGTGGATCCGCCACGGACTTGCGCACATCGATCTGCGCCGCGTGATGATTCACCACGTCGAATCGGACATCGGCGAAGAGTCGGTCGAGCGAGGCGTCGCCGATGTCGCTCTCGATGAGCTCCGCGGCGCTCGGCACGTTCTCGCGCCGCCCGCTCGATAGGTTGTCGACCACCCACACACGATCGCCGCGCGCGACGTACGCATCGACGACGTGGCCGCCGATGAAGCCCGCCCCACCCGTCACCAGGATGTTGCGGCTCATGCCGTGCCAGGCGCCGCGATCGGCGGAACGCTCTCCCCCCCGGCCGGGCGCCGACTGGAAACGTGTTCCGAGTTCCGAGTGGATTCCCCACCCGACTTCCCACCGCCCCTACGTCGACCTCCGTCGCCTGCGGCGCCCTCGGTTCCGAGTTCCGAGTTTCTTGGATCGCTGGTGCCGCGCAACGGCGCGGAGGACTGGCTGGAGGATGCCGCGGCCTCGGCCGCCGGCATCCCGTTCGCGGACGCCATGCTCTGCTCCGCTTCCTCGCGCCCGTCCGCTCGCTCGGCCCGCGCCTCGAGCGCGAACAGATAGCGGACCGCGTCGAGAAGACCATCCTCATCGCCCTCGGCCGCCGCATCCCGGAGCCGCGCCATCGGCGTGTGCAGCAGTTTGGCGAGCACACGGCGAGTCAACTGGTCCACCGCCTCGAAGTCTTCGGGCGACAGGTGGCGCAGCGCAGCGCGCGCGCGGCTCAGCTCCTTGGGGCGTATGTGGTCCGCGCGCGAACGGAGCTCGCGGATCGCCGGCACGACGCTGCGCGAGCGATACCACGCGCAGAATCCGTCAACCTCCTCGGCCACGATCTGCTCCGCCACCGCCACCTCCGAACGGCGCCGCTCGAACGTGCCCTCGACCGCCTGGCTCAGGTCGTCCAGGTCGAACAGGTGCACGTTCGGCAGCTCGCGCAGCGCGGGATCCGCATCGCGCGGCAGCGCGATGTCCAGGATCACCAGCGGCCGATCCCGGCCGCGCAACACGTGCTCGACGCCGCTCCGGCTCAACACCGTGTGCGGTGCCGACGTCGCTCCGATCACGATGTCTGCGCGCGCCAGCATCTCGGGCAGTCGCTCCCACGGCAGGACGTGGGCGCCGCGCCGCTCCGCCAGAATTTTCGCTCGATCCTCGCTGCGATTCACCACGATCGCGCTCTCGACGCCCGCGTCCCACAAACACTGGAGCGCGAGCGCGCTCATCTCGCCCGCACCGAGCAGCACCGCGAACCGGCCCTTGAGCGAGCCCAACACATCGCGCGCGTGGGACATCGCCGCCGACGGGATCGACGCCGCGCCCGCACCGAGCCGGGTCTCCGCGCGGACCCGCGCGCCGACGCGCAACGCCGTCTCGAACAGCCGCGCGAGCACCGGCCCCACACTCAGCGTCCCGCCATCGATCTCGACCGCCCGACCGTACGCCTCGCGGACCTGCCCTTGTATCTGCGCCTCGCCGAGGATCATCGAGTCGAGACTCGTCACCACGCGGAACAGATGCTCGACCGCCGACCGGCCGTCGAGCCGATAGAGGTACGCGCCCGCCTCGAGCTCGGGCATCCCCGAATGCGTCACGAGCGTTCGCGTCGCCGCCGCCGGCCCGACACCGTCGCCGCGCGCGTGCAGATACAGCTCCGTCCGGTTGCACGTCGACAGCAGCACCGCCTCGGTGCAACCCGCCGACGCGAGGTAGCTCAGCACGGCCTCGCTCGCATCGGGACCGATCACGAACCGCTCGCGCACCTCGAGCGGCGCCGTGCGATGGCTGACGCCTACAACTGCAAGTGACATGGCCCTACCAGGTCTGCTTCCGTCCTGTGATCCGTGCCGGACCGACCGGAATCTCGAGCTTCAAAGTTCAAGCCGCGCGCCAAGATTTGCAACCTCGGCGGCTCGTCATCCCGCGCGGGAGAACGCGCCCGGATCCGAGGCGACGAAACCGCCGCCCGCGGCGAAGCGGCCATAAACTGCGCCTTCCATCGCTACACCGAAAGTGGGGCACCGCATCCGAACCACCGCGCGACCACGGGGGCGCCACGCGCAAAGACGTT
Organism: Longimicrobiales bacterium; assembly: GCA_050732715.1. Classification (GTDB taxonomy): domain Bacteria; phylum Gemmatimonadota; class Gemmatimonadetes; order Longimicrobiales; family RSA9; genus JBOHRM01. Next base: position 3,044 of record JBOHRM010000929.1, on the reverse strand, counting down.
GCCGGACCCTGCGCGACACGTGCTATATTCGCGTCTGGGTCGGCCGCCGTCGCAGCCCGCTCGCGGCGCCCCGACCGTGCTCAGGTGGACCCACACCGCGGAAGGAGGGCGGGAATGGACCCCGACGCACTCTTGGCCATGATCTTCGTCATCATCCTGATGATGCTGACGGGCGGTTTCATCCTGCTCTTCCCGATCGCGCGCCGCCTCGGTCAGGTCCTCGAGCGGCGGCTCCTCCAGGATGATCGTTCTGACGTCGACCCGAAGGCCTTCGCCCAGCTTCGCGAAGCCGTCCGTTCGCTCGAGGGCGAGGTTCGGCGCCTGAACGAACGGCAGGAATTCGTCGAGTCGTTGATCCGCCCCGTGGACCGCGTTGCGCTGCCGCCCGACCGGCTACACCACGCTGCGCCCGTGGACCAGGGAGGGGGCTGATCATCGCCAGGATGATCCGGCCCGCGCTGTGTCGAAGACCATGACGTCCTCCGCCACGATCTCGGTGGTGTCTCGCCGCCGGCCGGACCGATCCGACCAGCTACGGTACTCGACGCGGCCTTCCACGAAGACGCGCGACCCGCGATCCAGCCGCTTTGCCGTCCAATCGGCGAGGCTGTCCCAGGCGACGATCCGGTGCCAGTCCGTGGGCTCCCGCTCGCCGCCCGCGCGGCCCGCTCGCTGCCGGTCCGTCGCGACGGAGAACGTCGCGACGCGCGCGCCGAAAGCGGTTGTGCGCAGCTCGGGCCGCCGGCCGACGCGGCCGATCAGCACCACCATATTCAGGCTTTGACCCATCGTTCCGGGGGTCCGCCCCTGAAGCGATCTCGCTTCCGGCCTCGCCCCGCTCGGGGGAGCCGCACCGCGTGGCGACCGACGCGATCGCGCTCCGCGGGTGTCACGATGCCGCCGCGCGACGCGCGAACTCGCGCGCCCAGTAACTCACGATCATGTCCGCGCCCGCACGTTTGATCGAGACCAGCGCTTCCTCCATGGCACGGTCCGCGTCGAGCCAGCCGAGCCGGCCCGCCGCCTGGATCGCCGCGTACTCGCCGGACACGTGGTACGCGCACACCGGATAGCCCGTCGCCTCCTTCACGCGCCAGACCACGTCGAGATACGCGAGTGCGGGCTTCACCATCACGATATCGGCGCCTTCCTCGATGTCGAGCAGAACCTCGCGGAGCGCCTCCTCTGCGTTCGGCGGGTCCATCTGGTAACCTCGGCGGTCACCGAATTGCGGCGCGCTGCCAGCGGCGTCGCGGAATGGGCCATAGAACGCCGACGCGAATTTCGCGGCGTACGAGAGGATTGCCACGCCGCCGAGACCCTCGTCGTCGAGCGTCTGGCGGATCGCGGCGACGCGGCCGTCCATCATGTCGCTCGGCGCGACCACGTCGGCGCCCGCGCGCGCGTGCGCCAGCGCCTGCCTCGCGAGCAGCTCGAGCGTGCGATCGTTGTCGACCTGGCCGTCGACCGGGGTCCCCGCGCGACGCACGTCGTGTGGGGTGGAGGCCGGCGTCCCCGCGCGACCGGGTTCCCCGCGCGACGAATGTCGCGTGGGGTGCGCGCGCACATCGCGTGGGGTAGGGGTGATCACGCCGCAGTGGCCGTGCGTTGTGTACTCGCACAAGCACACGTCTGTAATGATGGCGAGCCCGGGCACGTCCTCGCGCAACGCCCGGACCGCGGATGGGACGATGCCGTCATCGGCGTAGCCTTCGCTTCCCCGCTCGTCCTTGTGCTCGGGCACACCGAACAGCAGCACCGCGGGGATGCCGAGCTGGGCTGCTTCGGCGGCATCGCGCACGAGCCCATCGATCGAGGTCTGGAAGACGCCCGGCATCGAAGCCACCTCTCGGCGAACGCCATTTCCAGGAACGACGAACAGCGGGAGGATCAGGTCATCCGTGGTGACGCGATTCTCGCGGATGAGCCGGCGCAACGGCTCCGTGCGTCTCATCCGGCGAGGCCGGTATTCGGGGAACGAGGCCATCTACTTGGACTGCTCGACCGCCGACTCTTGCCGGCCGCGGGCGCGCGGTCCAACCGCCATCCTCATCACCACAGCGTCCTCACGCGGCTCCGTGTAGTAGTTGCGCCGGCGGCTGACCTCACGGAAGCCGAACCGCTCGTAAAGCCGCTTGGCGGCCGTGTTCGATGGCCGGACCTCGAGGAACACTTCGCGCATGCCGCGTTCACCCGCGCGCTCGAGCACGGTAGTGACCAGGCGAGCGCCGACGCCGCGGCGTCGCCAGCTCGCCGCGACCGCGATGTTGCCCAGCTCCGCCTGGTCCGCCACGAACCACGCCGCGGCATAGCCGATGAGCTCGCCGTCGGCTTCCACCACGACCACATCGGCATCACTCCGCCTGATCAGCCCGCGGAACGTCGCCTCGCTCCACGGTACCGTGTAAGACGACGTCTCGATCTCCAGGACGGCCGTCAGGTCACCGGCCGCCATGCGGCGGATTCGGATCGGATCGATCATCCGCGTATCCCTCGTTCCGCACCCGAAGCGCGCACGTACTCGGGCTGCCACCGTGCCGGCGCGTCGACGCGGCCTTCCTGCGGCTGGACCGCGGCGAGCCAGAGCAACGCGGAAGCGCGCGGCACGCTCAGGTGCGGCGGCACGATGGACGAGCCGGCGAGTCGATCACGGTGGCGCAGCGCGCCATCGCCGACGTAGATCGGCCTCAGCGCCGCCATTTCTCGCGCGAGCTCATCGATCGTGAGCGCCGCTGGCGGCATCAGCGTCTCGACACGATGGCCGGCCGCGGTGAGGGCCCCCTCACCCTGACCCTCTCCCCCGTGCGGGGGAGAGGGCACCTGATATCGCGCCTCGCGAACGTCCACTGGTTGTCCAGCACCCTGCCCCGCTCCACCATGCGGGGGAGAAGGCACGTCCCGAACGGCCACGAAACGGTAACACGCCGCGTAGACCTCGCCGCGCCGCGCGTCGAGGACCGCGCACACCGGCCGCGGCGCGCCGGCGGGAGCGGCTTCGAGACCGTCATCGAGAGCACCCCCACGCCGGCCGTCTTCCGGTGGAG
>JBOHRM010000928.1:0-6071 GCA_050732715.1 Longimicrobiales bacterium | reverse complement strand
GCGCCAGGATCGCCGGCCCGATTTCGGCGGCTTGCAGCATCGCGCCGAACGCGCCGCCCGCCGCCGTGATCAGGATGATCACGCCGCCGCTCATCAGTGATGACTCGACCATTTCGGCCATCTCGGTGCGGCTCGGCGCGCGCTGGCGGCTGTACACCCACATCGCGATGGCCGCCGAGACGAGCAGCGCGAGGTTCGCATTACCGATGATCGCGGTAAAGGGCACCCACGCGGTCAGGCTCGTGAACGATTCCTCGTCGGCAAGCGATGTGACGACCGTGTTCGCCGAGATCAACAGCACCGGCAGCACGATGGGTAGGAGCGATGGCACCAGCCGCGGCAGCGCATCCGGTTCCGCGGGCTCGGGTTCCGGCACACCACTCGCCTCGGTGCGCAGCGTGATCGGCATGCGGCGGTTCACCCAGCCCGAGAACACGAGCCCCACGATCGCGGCCGGAAACGCGACCACGATGCCGACGAGCACCATCGTGCCGAGGTCGACGGCGAGTGTGTCCGCGATCACGAGCGGGCCCGGCGTGGGCGGCACGAGCGCGTGCGCCGCGACGCCGCCCGCGGTGATCGCCATGATGTACTTGAGGTAGTTCCGCCTCGTCCGCGTGTACATCGAACGCGCCAGCGGCACGAGCAGGTAGAAGACCGTATCGAAGAATACGGGGATCGAGAGAACGAATCCGCTCGACAGCAGCGCCGCGGCGCTCCGTTTCTCGCCAAGCATGGACAGGAAGCCACGCACCAGCCGGTCCGCGGCGCCACTGTCCATCATCGCCTTCCCGATGATCGCGGCGAGCGCGATCACGATGCCGACGCTCGCTGCCGTATTGCCGAACGCCGCGGCGACGCGTGTGATCTTGTCCGTCGTCTCGCCCGGCGCGAGCAGGCTGACCAGGATCGCAGCGCCGATCAGCGCGAGGAACGCGTTCAGGCGCAACAGCACGATCGCCCCGATGACGACGGCCATGCCCACCAGCAGGATCACGATTGGATGCACGGGGACACGCTCGTTTCGGTTGGCGAAGGCGAAGGCGATGCCCGGCACTGGCGTGTCACAGTGAACCGCCAGAGCGCACCGAGCTACCCGAGCCACTCGCTATGGAGTCTTTAGAACACGAACGGATGCGGCGGAATGTATATCGCGAATGATGCCCTCACAACGGCAGCAATCTACGTCTCCCTCAGCGTGCGTGCCGGATCGACCCGCGCAGCACGCCAAGCCGGCACAGCGCACGCGATCGCAGATACAGCGCCTAACACGGCGATCACACCCGAGTATGTGATGGCATCGAGCCGTGAGACACCAAACAGCATCGAGGTGATGGCTTGGCTTGCCGCGACGGCCCCGGCCGCGCCGAACGCGATGCCGAGTCCGGCCAGAGTCATCCCCTGGCCCAACACCGCGCCGAGGATGCGTACGCGCGAGGCGCCGAGCGCCGATCGCACGCCGATCTCGCGCGTCCGTTCCGTCACGCTGCCTGCGAGCACGCCATAGATGCCAATCGTTGCGAGCAGCATTGCCGCGAGCGCGAACGCCTCGAAGAGGATCAGCGCAAAACGCCGCTCCGCCGTCGAGACAATGAGCAGCTCATCCATCGTTGCAAGGCGCACGACCGGGCGGTCCCTGTCTACCGACCAGACCGCCTCCCGCACGGCCGGCGCGAGCGAGGCCGCGTCCGTGCGCGCGCGAATGACAAACGACATCACATTTTCAGCGGAAGGCCTCACGCCGATCGCCTGGCTGACCTCCCGTTCGCGGACGAACCACTGGTCGGCCGTCGTGTACACGGCGTCCGACTCGTCCAGTGCCAGCGACACGTGCCGCACGTCACCGACCACGCCGACGACGGTGAACAGCGGCCCGGCCCCGATCCGCAGCCGTTGGCCGAGCGGATCCACGCCCGGCAGCCTGCGCCTCGCCAGTGATTCGCTGATCACCACCACGAGCGGAGCGTCGGCCCTGTCGCCCTCGCCGAGCAAGCGGCCGCGGAGCAGCGGGATGCGCATCGCCTCGAAGTAGCCCGGGCTCACGGAGTACCGAAACCCGCTCCTGTCGCCCTCGCGCATCAGCTCGCGGCTCAGGTCGAAATGGATGCCGTAGGAGGCCGCCGCGGCACCAAACCCCTCGAAATCGTCGCTCAGTGGGAGACTGCTCGTGAGCGCCGCGCCCGCGACGCCCGGGACCTCGCGAACCGCTTCGAGCGACTCCGCAAAGAACCGTTGCGTCACGGAGGGATCGGTGAAGCGGCCGCCGGTCGCGTGCACCTGTAGTGTGAGCAGGTCAGACGCGTCGACCCCGGGGTCCACGGCGAACAAGCGCTCGAGGCTTCGCAGAAGGAGCCCCGAGCCGACGAGAAGCACGAATGCGAGCGCGACTTCGGCGACGACCAGAGCGCTGCGCGTACGCCGGTGGCCGCTCGTGAACCGATGCGAGTCCTGCTGAAGCGCTCGCTGAGGGTCATTGCGTCCCGCCGCCAGAGCGGGGATCAGACCGCAGGCCAGGCCGACCAACGTCGTGATCCCGAGCGCGAATGCGAAGACCGCCGCATCGATCCCGATGGCTCCAACCCGTGGCAGGTCCGGCGGACTGAGCGCGACCAGCACTCGCACGCCGAAAACCGCCACCGCCATCGCCGCAACGCCTCCAACCGCAGTGAGGATCAGTCTCTCCATGAGCAGCTGCCGGACGAGTCGCGTGCGGCCGGCGCCGAGCGCGGCGCGGACCGCGAACTCGGCACGCCGCCGCGCGCTTTGGGCGAGAAGCAGGTTGGTGACGTTCACGCATGCGATCACGAGAAGCAGCGCGACCGCGCCGGAGATTGCGAAGAGCGCAGGCTTTACGCCGGCCGTCACTTCGTTCTTCAACGGGTTCACGATGAGCCCGTGCTCGATCGTTGCCCAGGACGCCCTCGGGAGCTCAGCGACCGGCGCGCGCGCGATCTCATCCAGCTCGCGCTCACCCCGATCGGGTCCAACGCCACGCCGCAGCCGGCCCACCATACGCAGATGGTGGCCCCAAGCGCGGTCCTCCGACATGTCGTACTGGAGGGGCGCCCAAACCTCGGTTGCCGGCGCCAGCACGTTCTCGAATTCGTCGGGCAGCACGCCGATCACGGTGTAGGAGTCACCGTCCAGCGTGACCTGGCGTCCGACGATCGCGCCATCGTCGCCGAAGCGCCGCCGCCACAGCCCATCGCTCAGGATCACGACCCGTGGACCGTTCAGACGATCGTCGGTATCCTCGAAATCCCGGCCCAGCGCCGGCTCTACGCCCAGCACCTCGAGATAGCGCGCGCTGACGCGCTGCCCGTCCAGCCGCTCCGGCTCTTCCACGCCGCCGCCACCCAGCGTCGGCTGCCACGGCTTGAACACCGAGAACGCCCCGAACGACCGCGCACGTTGCGCCAGCTCGCGGTACGTGCCGAACGTCACATCCAGGCGTGAACCACCCCAGCCGTCCCAGATCATCGCAATCCCATCCGCGCCCGGGTACGGCAGCGGCTCGAGCAGGATCGGTTTCACCACACTGAAGATCGCCGTCATCGCGCCGATCCCGAGCGCCAGCGTCAGAACCGCGATCGCGCTGAAGCCCGGCGCCCCGCGCAGCCGCCGAAGCGCGTAACGGGCATCGCCCAGCACGCCGTCGACCCCATTCTCCCAGCCATACGTGCGCACTTGCTCCCGCACGCCCGTCACGCTGCCGAGCTCGAGCCGCGCCGCACGCTTCGCTTCCTCGGGCGAAAGGCCGCGCGCACGCCGCTCGGCGGCGGCCTGCTCGAAGAAATGCTCCACCTCATCCGCGATATCCTGGTCCGCACCGTCACGATTCCTCAGAACGCGCAGGCCGCGCGTGAGCTGGCTCCAGAGCGACATGTCCTCAACCCTCCGCGCGGAGCAGCCGCGCCACGGCCGATGCGCGACGGCTCCAATCCGCAGTCTCGAACTCGAGCTGCTTGCGGCCCGCGCGCGTCAGATTGTAGTACTTCGCACGCCGCGAATTCTCCGTCGTCCGCCAATCGGAATCGAGCCACCCGGCCCGCTCGAGTCGCTTCAGCGCCGTCAGCAGCGAGCCCGGGTTGACCTTGAACACATCGCGCGAAACCTGTTCGATGCGCCGTGCGATGCCGAACCCATGCATCGGCTCGAGACTCAGCGTCTTGAGGATCAGCATGTCCAACGTCCCCTGGATGACATCGGTGTTCGGCTCGTTCATCTGCGGCCTCCGTGGCTCGGGTGCACGGGCCCCAAGATATGGTCGTCACATTTTGATTGTCAAGAGTTGGGTTGAGTGTCAGCAGTACATCGGCCGCGTCGTCGAGTGCGGGGGCTACTCGTGACGGAGCGCCGTGAGGGCCTCGACGCCGGTTGCGCGGCGGGCGGGGACGTAGCCGGCCAGGAGCGCGGTCATGACGATCGTCGCCGCGACCACGGCGAGCGTCGCAGGATCGCCAGGCCTCACCTCGAAGAGCGACGCGGTCAGGACGTGCGTGATCGCAAGCGACCCGAGCAAACCGATGGCTGCGCCGGACAGCGCGAGCGCGGCGGTGCGCCGCATGACCATGCGCATGATGTCGCGCGGTGACGCGCCGAGCGCCAGGCGCAAACCGATCTCACGAGTGCGTTGCGCCACGTCGTAGGCGAGCACGCCGTAGGTGCCTATGGCGGCGAGGATCACGGCGAGGAGCGAGAAGATGGTGAGCAGGCGGGCCTGGAATAGAGGCTCGGCGAACACCTGCCGCATCGACTCGTCCATGGTCTGCAAGGCCTGCGCGGGGACCGCCGGGTCGACCTCACGCAGTGCGGCGCGCATCGCCGGCACGATCGCGTCCGGGCGTCGCTCGGCGCGCACGACGAAGGTCATGTGATCGATGAACCAGAGCGATTGCATCTGACGATAGGGCAGATAGATCGTGGAGTGACGGGTCAACTCGTCGGCGAGCGCGTCACCTCCGATCGCGCTGCCCTGCACGACATCGTCCGCGACACCCACAACGGTGAGCCAGTCGTCGGCACTCGGCTCCTCGGCCATCGAGATACGCTTCCCGACTGCCTCGTCGTTCGGCCAGACCCTCCGTGCCACCGATTCACTGACGATCACGACCCCTGGCGCGGTCGAATCGTCGCGCGCGGTGAAATCACGACCACGCAGCAGGCGAATGCCCATTGCGTCGAAGTAACCCGAGCTCACCGTGGGTTTGTCGACACTGAATCCTCTGCCGAGCGGCGTCGGGCCATCGACTCGGAAATCACCCATGATGCCTATGCTGGCCATCGGCCGGAATGAAACGGCGCCGGTGGCACGTACGCCCGGAATGTTGGAGAGTCTCTCGAGGAACGAATTGTGGAACGCCCGCACACGAGGCGCATCGGGGTAACTCGTGCGCGGCAGATCGACGGTCAGGGTCACGACGCGCGCTGCATCGAAGCCTTTGTCCAAGCTGCGCATCCGGATGAAGCTCTTGACCATGAGCCCGGAGCCCGTGAGGAGGACGAGCGCGAGGGCGATCTCGGCGATGACGAGCGCCGCGCGAAGGCGGTTGTGTACGCCGCCCAGCGACCGCACGCCGGACGCCAGCGCCTCTTGGGGCTGCCGCTTGCTGCTGCTCGAGGCGGGGAGCACGCCGAACGCCACACCCGTGATCAGCGACACGCCGAGCGTAAAGGCGAGCACCCAACCATCGACGTGGACCTCGTCCAGACGTGGGATCGAACCCGCTGGCGCGATCATGAGCAGGACGCGGAAGCCGGCGAGCGCGACCAGGACGCCGACGATCCCGCCCAGGCCGGCGATCAACACGCTCTCCGTGAGGAGCTGGCTGATGAGGCGCGGCCGGCTCGCGCCGAGCGCGGTCCGAACCGCCATCTCCTGGCGTCGCGTCGCGGCGCGGATGAGCAGCAGATTCGCCACGTTCACGCACGCGATGAGGAGCACGAACGCGACCGCTCCGGCGAAGATCAGCAGCGACTTTTCGACCGAGCCCGTCAACTCGTCCTTGAGGGGGATGATGGCGGCCTCCGATTCGAAATCCGCTCCCCGCTCATCGCGCGGCATCCCCAGC
>JBOHRM010000927.1:0-4060 GCA_050732715.1 Longimicrobiales bacterium | reverse complement strand
GACGCGCTGACCGGCTGGTCCAACGGACTATGGGCCCGGATGTACGAAGGGGTCAGCCGAGCCAATGAGGTCCTGACCCAGCTCGAGAACACCGACGTCCTAACGGCCGAGGCTGCGACCCGGATCGAGGCGCAGGCGCGATTCCTTCGCGGCTACTTCTATCATGAGCTGCTGTGGATGTTCGGCGGCGTCCCATTGTTCACAAAGGTCCCGACAGTGACCGAGGCCCGCGAAGTCACGCGGTCATCCCGGGATGAGGTTTTCGCCATGATCGTGAGCGATCTGACGGCCGCGGCCGAGGCACTGCCCGAAAGCTGGCCGAGCGCGGAGTACGGGCGCGCGACGAAGGGCGCGGCACTGGCTTACCTCGCTCGCGCGTCGCTGTACGAGGCGAGTCATAAGAAATACGCCGAGGGCGATCAGAATCGGGCGAACGAGCTGTTCCAGGCGACGGAGGACGCGGCTCAGGCCGTGACGGACTTGAATGTCTATGAGCTTTACTCGGACTACCGCGACCTCTTCACGTACGCGGGTGAGGGGAGCTCGGAGATCATCTTCGATTACCAGAGACTCCAGGGTGTGAACGGCTGGTCGGCATGGACCTGGCTCGCACCACACTCCATGGGCGGTGACATCGATTTGACGCCGACGCGCGCGCTAGTGGACAGATTCTACATGGTCGATGGGCTCCCCATCGATGAGTCGCCGATGTACGATTCGTCACCGCCGATCATTCAGGATGGCGAGGCCGTTTCGCTGGGCATGTACACGAACCGCGACCCGCGACTCTATGGAACTGTGCTGTTCCCCGGCGCCGAGTTCAATGGAGAGGTGTTCAACTCGTACCCTAGCAGTCCAACGTCGGACAGAGTAATCAACAACGTCTTCACCAATACGCACACGGGATACGTGTGGCTGAAGTACGTCGACCCGCAAGACCAAAGTTCCCCGGGCAACAGTGGTCTGAACGTGATCAAGATGCGGTACGCCGACGTGCTGCTCATGTTCGCTGAGGCGATGATCGAACTGGGCGACGTCAACGCCGCGCTCGCGCCGCTGAACCAGCTCCGCGACCGGGTCGGGATGCCTCACGTCACCGCGGGCTCGCAACCCGAGATGATCGAGCTCGTACGCAATGAGCGCACGGTTGAGCTGGCGATGGAAGGTCTGCGCCTTGCCGATATTCGCAGGTGGCGTATCGCCGAGGACGTGATGCCGGGTCAGGTGAGTGGCATCGATGTCGACAACGGCGCCAGCACTGTCACGATTCGTGGTGCCTGGACGCGGAACTTCACGGCACCGCGCGACTATCTATGGCCGATTCCGGCTCCGGAGCGGGATCTCAACCCTAACCTGGAGCAGAACCCCGGCTACTGAGTCGAGAGTCTTCAACACCGAGTGGGGCATGCGCGCGGAGCGTTCGACCCGCGGGCGTGCCCCACTGTCAGCTCTCGCTATCGGCCTCGAGCACCGGTTCCGTGAGCACGGCCGTGATGATCCGGATGCCCTCGACGAAGTCGGCGATACGCAGGTTTTCGTTCGGGCTGTGCTGGTTGTTGTCGGGGTTGACCGTGGGCACGGTGACGGCGGGCACGCCGAGCGTCTCGACGAACGGCGAGATCGGGATCGAGCCGCCGCTCGTCCGGATGTGGATCGGCGGCTCCCCGTGAAGCTTGCTCAGCGCGCGGCTAAGCCAGCGGCCGGTCTCGCCGTCGAGCGGCGTGCGGAACGCGGCGTAGCTGACGTCGGCGTCGAACCGGAGCAGGCGCGGGTGCTGGAGGCGCTCCTCCTCGGTCGGGTCGCGGCCGCTGACGATGTGGTAGCCGAGCGTGCGCACGTGCTCGCGCAGCAGGTCGAGCAGCCGGCGCGGGTCGCTCTCCGCGACCAGCCGGACGTCGAGCTCGGCGACGGCGGTGGCGGGGATGATCGTCCGCACCTCGTCGCCGACCCAGGCGCTGCGCAATCCGCGGACGTTGAGCGACGGGTACTGTAGCGCCTCCTGTAGCGTCGGCGCGACGCTGTCCGTCATCGCGATACCGAGCGCCCGGCGGATCGCGGTCTCGTCCTCCGGCACGGCGGCGAGGGCGGCGCGCGTCGCGTCGTCGAGCACGATGCCGTCGTACCAGCCGGGTATCGTGACGCGGCCCGCGTCGTCTTCGAGCGATGCGAGAATCGCGGCGAGGCGTTGGGCGGGGTTGGGCGCGTAGTTCCCATAGTGCCCGCTGTGCTGGGGGACACGCGGGCCGTACGTGGTCAACGTCACGGTGGCGATGCCACGCGCGCCGAACTTCAGTGTTGGCCGTCCGCTCGCGTGCGGCGGGCCGTCGAAGATGACGAGCGCATCGGCGGCCAGCCGGTCGCGGAACTGCTCGACGGTCTCCGGCAGGTGCGGCGAGCCGAGCTCTTCCTCGGTGTCGATGATGACCTTCAGGTTGAACGGCGGCGCCATACCGGTGCGCTCGAGCACGTCGAGCGCGACCAGGAACTGCGCCACGGGGCCCTTCGAGTCGGACGCGGACCGCGCGAAGACGCGCCACTCGGGATCGAGCGCCGTGCCGAGTGGGCCGGGGCCGGCCGAGGCCGCGGCGCCGAGGAGATCGTCCCACGCCACCGGCTCCCAATCGGCTTCACCCCGGCGCTTGACGACCGGCTCGTACGGATTCGGTTGGTCCCACGCCGCCGGGTCGACGGGCTGGCCGTCCGACTGGAGGTAGACGAGAACCGTACGCTCCGCGCCGGCGCGCGTGTGCTCGGCGAGGAGCAGCGGGCTGCCGGCCGTGGGCAAGCGCTCCGTGTGGAAGCCGCGCCTGCTGAACGCGTCCTCGAGCCAGACGACGAGCCGTTCGATGTCTTCGGGGTGATGCGCGTCGTTCGGCAGGCGCAACAGGTCGCGGTACAACCCGAGCGCGTCGGGCAGCGACTCGCGAATCGCGGCGTCGAAATCTGCCGGCTGCTGCGCGTGCAACGCGAGCGGCAGCGCGGCCGCGATGATCCACAAGAGACGGTGGCTCATAGTTCACCCGGCTGAATGGGCGCGTTGCATGTGACCGTTCACGACAGCTGCGGCGGGAGCAATCTGTGGCGGGCCCGGATCACGCGATCCATGCTGCACAGCGGCACCCGTCGCAATTCGCTGTGTGCGGCCAGCAGGCGGTCGAAAGGGTCCCGCGTCCACGTCAGCGCAAGCGCCGCGCGAAAGAGTACAATGTAATGTACAACTCGACCGCGCCGAGCAGCAACGGCCGCACGGGGCCCGCACACGCTCGCGCCGGCTCCCTCACCCCCGGATCCTCTGCACCCTCGCAACGTTACACTCGCGCCCTCGCGCAACCCCGCGCACACGGCTTGACCCGGGGTGTGACGCACGATTAGCTTCCAATGCTTTGCGGATCAACAGATTGCGTAGCGGAGTATCGACATGGGAAAGCCAACGTACCGGCCGCGCAACCGGAAGCGTAAGAACAAACACGGGTTCCGAGCGCGCATGAGCACACGGGCCGGGCGGAGCGTTCTCAACCGGCGTCGCAGGAAGGGTCGCAAGCGGCTCGTGGTGCAGGTCGGCGGAAAGTAGCCGCGCTATGGAGGCAGGCGGTGAGCGTCCTGCGGACGAGCGCCTGCCGCGAACGCGACGGATCACCCGCGGGTCGGAGATACGCCGGATCGTTCAGCGGGGGAAGAGGAGCAGGACGGGCCACCTGGACGTCTACGACTCCCCTTCCCCCGAAGCACGTTCGCGGGTTGGCGTCGTCGTGCCGCGTCACGGCGCGCGGATCGTGGATCGCAATCGCGTGAAGCGACGGCTGCGCGAGATCCTGCGGCGGCAGGTGCTGCCGGCTCTCGACCGCGCGGGCCTGAGCACCGATCTGCTCGTGCGGGCGCGCCGGGAAGCCTATGGCGCCGAATACCGGGAACTCCACGAGGAGCTGATGACGTGGGTGGAGCGTCGCTGTCCACACGCCTCCTCCTCTCGCTGATCCGAGCGTATCGAGCCGGAGTCTCGCCGTTGCTGCCGGCGTCGTGCCGTTACACGCCGAGCTGCTCGGCGTACGCCGCCGAGGCG
>JBOHRM010000926.1:0-3466 GCA_050732715.1 Longimicrobiales bacterium | reverse complement strand
GTGTCGTTCAGCGTCACCAGCACGACGCTGCCGGGCGCCACCCGGCGCTTCAGGAACTTCGCGCACGCGGCTCATGAGGCTGGAATGTCGCGCGTGTTCGGCGGGATCCATTTCATCCACGCCGTCGAGGACGGCTGGACTGCGGGAAAGCGGATCGGCCGCGACGTCAGTCGCGCACTGCCTCGCGCGCGGCGATGAGCTGCTGAGTCAATACGGCTGGTGGTCATACCCAAAGAGGAGGCCCAGCTTGTAGCGAGATTTGGAGAGGAGTACCGCCGGTACCGCCGGACAACTGGATCCCTGCCGGCCGTTCGTGCGGACGAACACCTCGGTCGCCCGTCCCTTTTGTGTCTGGTGTCGGCCGCCGATTTCCGTGACGACCGAGATCTGCTGCCCGCGATTCGAACCGCCAGGCGACTCTTCCCTGCGAACGCCGACCGATTCGAGGGCGCGGATGTATGTCTCGTGTCGTTCGACGACGCGCGGTTTCCATGGCTTCAGGTGGTGGGCGAGCGCCGAGAAATAGCATGCACGTTCGAGCCCGAAACCCGGTCCGAAGAAATCGCGGACGTACGCCGCGCACATCGACCGCAGGTCCAACCATCGCAGTGATGCTGTGTCCGAGTCACGTGTCGTCGAAGTGAACGCCGCGGTAGGAGTCACGGGCGGCTACGAGCCCGACTACCCGGGCGCGGAGCGGCGCATGGACGGCGAACAGGTGCGCGCGGACGTTAACTTCGGCTTTCCTATCGCCGATCGCGGATACTTCAACGTCACAGGTGAGGTTCTGAACCTCGAGCGGACGAACCGTTCGGACCCGTGGCAGGGAGACATTTTCCCCGGCGTCTCGGGACAAGCGGCCACGGACGCGGAGCTGGCCGCGCGGGGTCTCACCCGAGGGGACTTCTCGATGAAGACGGGGCAGGGCGAGACCATCGGCGGCATGGCGTTCTACAATACCGCCGTCCCGCTCGGCGGAATGTCAGAATTCTACAGCTTCGGCGGTGTCTCGCACCGCAACGGCGCGGCGAGCGGCTTCTACCGGCTTCCCGCTCAGAAGCCCAGGTAGTGCCAGAGATTTACGTCAACGGTTTCCTTCCCGAGATTCACACCGAGATGATCGATCGCGCGCTGACCGCGGGTGTGCGGGGAACGGCGAGTGGCTGGGACCTCGACCTGAGCGTGACGAACGGCGCGAGTGGGTTCCAGTTCAACATCGAAGACTCGAACAACGCGTCGCTCGGTCCGTCGAGCCCCACGACGTTCGACGCCGGCCGGCTCCATTTCGCTGAGACGGTCGGCAGCTTCGATGCGGTCCGGCTGATCGACACGAACGGCGCGCTGCGTTCGCTGTCGTTCGTTGACTGGCGCGGAGTTCCGGATCGAGAACTACCGCATCGACGCCGGCGAGGCCGCGTCCTGGCAGCTGGGCAACGGGGGGACACGCTCGACAACCTGTCGGTCACGGCGGACTTCTACCACGTCACGATCGACGATCGAAGCGTGCTGACCAGCCTGTTCCGCAACAGCGATCCCATCGCGGCCCGGATTCTTGAGCCCTTCGCCCGGGAAGGTGTGGGCGCCGCTCAGTTCTTCACCAACGCGGTCGATACCCGCACGAACGGCGTGGACATCGTGGCCGCGTACGAGACGCCGGCCGGTGAGGGCACGCTGACGTTCCAGGGCGCGCTCAACCTCACGAACACCGAGGTCGAGCGCATCAACGTCTCGCAGGACGTCGCGGACACGTTCGCCGGCGGCGACCTGGACGCCGTGCGGAACACGATCTTCAATCGCGAGGAGCGGAACCGCTTGGAGGACGCGCTGCCGCGCGAGAAAGGTAACGTATCCGCGCGCTATGCCATGGGGCGGCTCACGGTCGGCGGTCGGGCGAGCTACTTCGGTTCGACGGAGTACAAGCCGTCGGGCGATCCTCCGTTCCCGAACGACGAGACGTTCGGCGCGAAGGTGTGTTCGATCTGGACCTCGGCTACGACGTATGGCAGGGTGTGCGATTGTCCGTGGGCGGGAACGACGTCCTGAACACGTTCCCCGACAAACACCAGCAGGAGGCCAACTACTCGAACGGCCAGTTCCCGTTCAGCCGCCGCGTTACCCAATTCGGGTTGAACGGTGCGTTCTATTACGCGCGGCTCGAGGTGACGCTCTGAAAGGACCAAGCCGGAGGGCAAGGGAACGGGGAAGGGTTCGATTTCGCAGGACGCCGACAGCCCGTTGGATAGGCAGAGTCAATGACAGCGATCGACACGATCCGACGCGGCCGAGAGTGCTTCGCGCGGCGGCGGTGGGCCGATGCGTACACCCACCTTTCGGCCGCGGATCAGGAGGCCTCACTCGAACCGGATGATCTCGAGCGACTCGCGACCGCCGCCTACTTGGTTGGCCGGGACAGCGAGCAGTGTCTTCGCGGGCTCGATCGGATGGCGACGGGTGCCGCATTCTATCAGCGGGCGGAGCTCCATAGACTGCACGGTGAGTTCGGCGAGGCTGAGGATGCTTATCGCCAGGCGAGCCGGTGGGGACGGCGACCGCAGCCAGGCCTGGCGTTGCTGCGCCTCGCGCAGGGGCAGGGCGATGCCGCGGGGGTGGCGGTCCGTGGCTTGGTCGAGGAAGCCCGGGAGCGCCGAATCCGCTCCAAGCTGCTTCCCGCGCACGTCGAGATCATGCTCGCAGTAGGCGATGTTCAGGCCGCCCGCGTCGGCGCGAACGAGCTAGAGGAGATCGCTGACGAGGACACCGCAGACATGGAGGTCGATGCCGCATGCTGGACGTTCCAGCAGCTCGGCGCCGCTCCGGACCTGGCCCGCCTCGAGGAGCGAGCTCGGAAGGGAGGACGCGCGGCGCCCGGCGGCCTGACCACCCGCGAGCTGCAGGTTCTCCGCCTCGTGGCAACGGGGATGACGAACCAGGCGATCGCTACCGAGTTGTTCATCAGCCCGAAGACCGTCGCGCGCCACGTGAGCAACATTTTCGGCAAGCTGAGATTGTCCACCAGGGCGGCAGCGACCGCGTACGCCCACCAGCACAATCTCGTTTAGCTCAGAGCGGCCCGAGCGGCGGCCGGGCGATTGCGCTCCGACGGGCGTACCGTCCTACCGGATCAGCAGATCGAGGGGGATGTAGAGCCGTTCGCGGAGCGCCAGCGCCTGGCCTTTCGACAACTCACGCACGCCCTTGCGAAAGTTGGATAGACGGCTACGTCCGCCGAGCAACCTCGCGAGCTCGGCTCGAGAAACGCCGTGGACCTGCGCCATCTCCTCGACGATCTCCTGCGGGCTCGCGTCGCCCCAACCGGGCTCGTCCTCCTCCTCGAACGCTTCGATCAGCACCGACAGGAACTCGAGCTCGTCGGACTCCGCCGAACCGGGCGGAGGATCGATGTCGAGCAGCTCGTCGACGCGCGTCACCGCCGCCTCGAACTCCGCCTCATCGCGAAGCACGTGCG
>JBOHRM010000925.1:0-3627 GCA_050732715.1 Longimicrobiales bacterium | reverse complement strand
ACGAAGCACGGGAGATTAAGCGGGGTCCCGCCGCGGGTCAAGGAAAGGCTCGGATTGCTCGGACGCGCCGTCGTCGCGGGCGATCCGTGCGAGCTCGGCCCACACGACGAGCGCGGCCCAGACCGCGACGCCGATGACGAGGTGCGCGACCTGGAGATCGCGCGGCAACGGCAGGGTCACCAGCGCCACGGCGACGCCAAACTGCACAACGATGAGGCCGAGCGCGGTGAACGCCACGCTGCGGACGGCCGGCGACGCGCCTCGCTGGACCGACGACCACGCCGCCGCCATTACGTGGAACAGCAACAGAAACGCGAGCAGCCTATGCGTCCATTGAACGTGAGCGGGTGTGTTCGCCGGAAACAACTCGCCGCTGCACAGCGGGAACCCACGACATGCTTGCGGCGCGACCGGCGTGTTCGCCGTGAGCGCGCCGAGGCTCACCACGAGCAGGCCGAGTATCAACGCGGCTATCGCCGCGCGCCACGCCCTGCGGGCGCCTCCTCCCGTCAACCCACCCGCTCCCCTCTCCCCCTCAGGGCGCAGAGGGCCAGGAGGAGCGAGGGCGCCGCCGCGCACCGCACCCGGCCCTTCGCGCCGCGGGTCGCGCGAGCGCCACGACCCGCCAGTCCCCCGGATCGCCGCCCAGATCAGCGTCGCCATAAAAAGCATTGCCGTGATGAAATGCGCGACCGTGACGCCGGTTGGCAGCTCGAGCCGCACGGTCACCGCGCCGAGCACGATCTGCACGGCGAGCAGGATCGCGCCGGCCACGATGGCCCGCAGCGGGCCGCCGCGTCCGCCGACGCCCGCGCTGTTGCGGTGAAACCACGCGTATGCGAACACGGCGAGCACGACGACGCCGATCCCCGCGCCGAGCAGGCGATGCGTATACTCGATCAGTGTCTCGAACGTGAACTCGGGGATCCACTGGCCGTTGCAGCGCGGCCAGTCATCGCCGCACCCCATGCCGGACCCGGTGATGCGCACGATGCCGCCGAACACGATGAGCGCATATGTGTACGCCGCCGCGAACGCGGCGAGCACGCCGAGCCGCCGGCACGCGCGCGTGCTTCCCAACGCGGATCGTCCCCGTCGTGCGGGGATCGTCTGAGTGGTCATACTTCGGTCAATCGGGTCATACTCGAGGACAAGGACGAATCTAGGGCAACGAGAGAGGCCAGGTCCAGCGGCCACCGAAGCATGTGAAGCACGGCCACGTCGGCTTTTAGCGTCCAGCTTGTCGACCAACCCCGCCGAGAGCATGGATATTGACACCGTTGCGTGTCTTGTTCGATCTGCTCGTTCCGGTTAGGTTAGTCCAGCGACTTAGTCGAGCAATCCACGAGCGGGATCAGTCATGAGTCAGGGAACGGATGGTATGAAGAGGAAGACGGTGAATGTGCACGAGGCGAAGACGCACTTCTCTCGGTTGCTCGAGCGTGCGCATCGAGGCGAGGAGATCATCCTGGCCAAGGCGGGAAAGCCCTACGCCAGGCTCGTCCCGCTGGAGCGGACCCAACCGCGCGAACCGGGTGCGATGAAAGGACGATGGCTCCTCACGGAAGCGTTCTTCGAGCCGCTTCCCGAGGAGGAGCTGCGCGCCTGGGAGGCGGAGGCGAATGCGCACAAGGACCAGGCCGACGATGCGCGCACTGCTTGACACGCACGCATTCATCTGGTGGTCGACGGCGGATTCGAGGCTGGGCAAACGCGCGACCAGGATCATCCGAGATTCGGACAATGAGTTGTTATTCAGCGCTGCGTCGGCCTGGGAGATCGCAACGAAACACCGGCTGGGCAAACTTCGGGAGGCGGAAACGATCCTGGAGGACCTCCCTGAGGCCTTGAGCCTCAGCCGCTTCGAGGCGCTGCCGATCTCGCTGGAGCATGCCGCTGAAGCGGGGTCGCTGAGCGGCGCGCATCGCGACCCGTTCGACCGGATGCTGATCGCGCAAAGCAGGATCGAACGGATTCCCGTTGTGACAGCCGATCCGATCTTCAAGAGCTACGATGTGGAAGTGCTCTGGTAGTGGTGCGGCCGATGGGCGGACAGCTACCACGTCGGGGCAAGATCGGATAGGGTGCGCACCTCGGCGGCACGGCAGGTCAGGATCATGCGCACGCTGGCGATTCACTTGCCCCAGTCGGCGCGGTCGTCCAGCGCAGGGCTCGTCGTGAGGCGTGTGACGGCCGTGCCCGTCCGTGTTCATGACGGCCTGGTACTTCATGCGCAGATTGTGGTCATCCCCCTGGAAACCAGTCGGCGAATGAGTGGCGCGCAACCGTTGTGATTCGCGCAACCTCCCGATCGAACAGCGCCAACTCTTCGCCGATCCATTCGGACGGACCCGAGCAATTGCGCCATTTTTGAGCCACGCCCAGGTCCCGCTCCGGTGACGATTGCTTAGTGCGAGAGCGCAGGCGACACGGTCCAGCCCTCGGTCGGAGCAACCGCGCACGGTCCCATAGCTGATATCGAGCTGGTCCTCGAATGTCGACGTCACTCGGCCGGTGCGAGCATTGGCGCGGGCCGCGGCTCGCCCGCCTGGTCGTCCCAGACGAGGGCGCGGTGCAGGTACTCGGCGTCCGCGCCACGGTCGAAACGGGCAAAGCTGTAGTAGACGCGCCCGATCAGGTCGGTGCGGTCCCGTGGCCAGAGCGGCGTCCACGTGCCGGTGTTCACATAGAGCGATGTCGTGCCGTGCTCGTCGCCCAGGTGCTCGATCATCTGGACATGCGTGTGGCCCATGACGGCGTAACGCGTGCGCGGCGCCGGCCCGGGCGGGAACGCCTTGCGCAGCGCGTCACGGGCGTCGGCCACGAGCGGCTCCTCGCGGCGCGGCCCGAGCTCGCGCAGCACCTCGCCCGCGGTGCCGAGCAGGTACGGCAGCAACACCGGCAGCCCGATGCCCGCGACCGTTCCGCCGACGCGCAGCCAGTCCGGGATCCAGGCAAAGGTTTCGGGCCGCACGAGGTTGAGCAGCACGAGGGCGAGCGCGATTGGCGGGACGAAGAGCGCCGCGGCGATGAGCAGGACGGGGCTGCCGCTGCCACGAGGTTTCGCGACGTGCAGCGCGCGCCACACGAAACGCCAGCCGTAGGCGTAGGCCTTGGCAATGGTGAGCGGGCGGCGCCGCAGCAGTGCGAGCAGCGCCTGTTGAACGGGCTTTACGTTGTCGATGAACGGATCCAGCCGTTCGATGCGGTTGATGAAGTAGCGGTTGATGAACGAGCCGAGCGGATAGTTGATCTGAGTCGGCGTCTCATCGAGCACGGGCGGGCCGACGACGGTGGTCATCGGCTCGTGCTGGTGCCCGTGCTCGATGTACATATTGCCGAGCGTGAATGCATCGTCGGCGAACGCGATGCGGTCGGCGAGCTCGGCGGCCGGCGGCATCGCGTGCGTCACCGTCGTGGCACCGAGCGCGGCGACCACGATCTCGTCGCGCAGTGCTTGGCGCACCATCGGCCAGTGCAGCTCGACGTCGTGATTGCCCTTGACGATGATGATCGACCCGCCCGCGGCGATGAACCGGCCGAGCCCGGCGAAGAACGGCGCGTGCCCGGCGATGATGAGGTGCAGCTTCCAGATCGTCTTGTAGTCGTCGGTCCGCAGGCCGAAGT
>JBOHRM010000924.1:0-4497 GCA_050732715.1 Longimicrobiales bacterium | reverse complement strand
CTTCCGAGGTGAGCGCCGAGCTCGACTTCCATCTCGAAATGCGGGCGCAGGAACTGATCCGGTCGGGAATCGAGGAAACGGAAGCCTGGCGGCGGGCGCGTGGGGAGCTGGGCGAACGCGCTGAGCTGGTTGCCGCGTTGAGCGCGGCGGACGGCTCGATGGAGCGGCGGAGGGCTCGGCGCAGGGCATTCGATGAGCTGGGCCAGGACGTACGTTTCGCGATTCGCACGCTTCGGTTGCGTGCGGGTTTCACGGCGACGGCGGTGCTGACGCTGGCGCTCGGGATCGGTGCCGCGACGGCGGTGTTCAGCGTTGTAGACGGTGTGCTGCTGAAGCCCCTGCCCGTGGCCGACCAGGACCGGATCCTGGTGGCGTGGATCACCCTGCCGCAACGTGATTTCGAGCGGGTTCCGTTTCATTACGAGGCGTACGAAGGCGTTCGCGATCGACTGCGCACGGTGAGTGGCGTGGCGGCGTACGCGTACCATGGCAGCGCGCGCACCATCGTGCACAGGGACGGGGAGCCGATTCCCCTCGAGATGGCCGGAGTGACCGGCGAGCTGCTCGAGCTGCTCGGCGTAAAGCCATTCGCCGGCCGCGTGCTGGCGGCCGATGATGACCCTATCGGTGCGGCCCCCGTGCTCGTGCTGTCCGTCACCGCGGCCAAACGCGTGTACGGAAGTGCGCGGGCTGGGCTCGGCCGTACGCTGCACATTCAGGGAAGCCATTTACGGTCGTGGGGATCGCGCCCGCGGGCTTCGAGTTTCCTGGCAAGGCGGAAGCATGGGCGCCGGCGTCGCAGCTGTTCCTCGAAGCGGAGGGCTTTGCGAGGTCGCTGCGCGATGCGGCGCGGTTGCACTGGTATCTCGTCGCGCGCGTCGCGCCGGGTTCCACGGTGGAGAATACGCGAGCTGATCTCGCATCGGCTTTCGCCGCAATGCCCGACTCGGGTTTGCCCGGCGAGCAGGGGATCGGTGCTGCATTGTTGGCCGACGTCGTCCTGGGTGATGTGAGACCCGGGCTGCTCATGCTCGGGGGTGCCGTGCTGCTTGTGCTGCTGATCGCAGGCGTGAACGTGGCGAACCTCCAGCTGGTCCGGGGCATCGCACGCAGGCGTGAGCTGACGCTACGCGCCGCGATCGGTGCGAGCCGTAGTCGCATCCTGCGCCAGCTCGCGACGGAAGCGCTGGTTCTGGTGTCCATTGGCGCCACACTTGCCGTTCTGGTGGGCCACGCTTCGCTGCGGGTCCTGGTCGCGCTGGCGCCGCCGGAGCTGCCCCGCCTGGACCAGGTCGGCATCGATATTCGCGCCCTTGTCTTCACCGCGGGCGCGGCGTTGTTCACGGCGATTCTGTTCGGCCTGCTTCCCGCCCAGCACACGACACGCGTCAACGAGCGTGCCCTGCGCTCACGCGTCGACGGCCACGAGTCGGGCACGAGCGCCCAATGGTTGCGTCACGGTCTGCTCGTTGCGCAAATCGCCATTACGGCGCTCGTCCTGTACAGCGCCGGCCTTCTGCTCCGCAGCCTGGACCGGATGCAGCGACTCGAGCTGGGGTTCGCGGCACAGGAGGTCGCGCTCATAGAGCTGGAGGTTCCTCCGTCGCGGTATCGCGTCGAGGCCGAGGAGCCGGTCCAGGCCATGCGCGCCGCAACAGCGCTTCACCAGCGCAACATGATGCGGCTCGCCGAACGCGTAGCCACGTTGCAAGGTGTGACGAACGCAACCGCCGTCTTGACGCATCCGTTAGCGGGCAATGCCGGTGCCGACGCGATGTGGTACGGTGAAGGCCAGCCGCTCGAAGAATCGAACACCAACCCCTACACCAACTATGAAGGCGTCGATGCCGCATACTTCGCGACCCTGGACCTGCCCATCGAGCGCGGGCGCGCGATCGCGGCGAGTGATCGTGCGGACGGTCCGCTCGTCGTCGTGGTGAACCGCGCGTTTGGCGAGCTCTACTGGCCGGGTCAGGATCCGATAGGAGAACGGATCAAATTGGGCCCGATGGATTCACGCTCGCCGTGGCGTACAGTGGTCGGTCTTGCGGCGGACGCACGTTACCGAGAGCTGGCGGAGCTGCGGCCCAGCGTGTACGTGCCCTATGAGCAGGGAATCGCGGTAACGCCACGCTACATCGGGATTCGCACGGCGGGCGACCCTCGGGGCGTTGCGAGCACGATCCGTCGCGTGATTTCTGAGGAGGAACCCAGCGCCTCGATCGTCGGCATCACGCCGCTACCCGGTCTGCTCTCCGCGCCGCTCGCGCGCCCGCGCTTCCAGTCGGCGCTCATCGCCTCATTTGCGTCGCTCGGGCTGATCCTCTGTATCGTCGGTACGTACGGCGCGCTTGCGTTCTTCGTGCGGCAGCGGACACGCGAGATCGGCATCCGCGTTGCGCTCGGCGCGGATTCTCCGACCGTGCGGCGTTTCGTGCTGCGGCAGGGTCTCGTGATCGGCGTACTGGGCGTGCTCGCTGGCATCGCAGCCGCGGTTTCCGCCGCGCAGGTGATCGAGCCGCTGCTGTTCGGCGTCGGCGTTTTCGATCCGCTCGTTCTCGCCGGTACGGCGTTGGCTCTCGTGGCGGCTGTCATCGCCGCCTCGCTCCTGCCCATACGCCAGGCTTTGCGCGCGGATCCGCTGGTTGTGATGCGCAGCGAGTGAGACTCCCCGATCGAGACGAAGAGGAAGTCTATTCTCTGCGTCTCCGCCCTTCTGCGTCTCTGCGCCTTTTAAAGGTCTTTCGAGGTGTGCGGTCTCACAAAAAGGGCGTCACCAACGGACCGCCGTGCCATCCGCCGTGAAGAGGATCACGCGTTCGCCGACCGGCTGATGGGTCAAGCGCTCCCACGCCGCGGCGTACATTGAGACCTGGGCGCGGTACGCGTTCATTCTCGCAGCATCGATGCGCGCCGCGTCGGCATCGGACTTGTAGTCGACGATCGTCCAGCTGCCGTTCTCGCGGAACGCAAGGTCGATCACGCCATCGATGATCTGACGCGGTGCGGCCGGCGTTCCTTCGGCGGCGGCGTGCGGCAGGTCCACGACCATCGACCCGTACTCGTCGCCCGAGAGGTGTACCGAGAACGGCACCTCGATGAGGAGCCAGCCCGCGGCGCGTGAACGTTCGGCGCGCTGCCACAGCTCGGACGAGGTCACGGCCGTCGCGACCGCCACGAGCTCGTCCAGCTCGGTCGGCTCGCCGGCGGCGTCGACCGGCCGCTCGGCAGCGATCAGCAGACTTCGGCACACCGCGATGAGCCGGTCGCCTTGGATCCCCCGGCCGGCGGCCTCGAGGGCACGGTGAACCGCTGATCCCCACTCGGCGCCGCGGCCCGCGCCGCTCGCCACGAGCGCGGGGTCATCCGGATGGACGCGCCGGCGGACCGGCGCCGCGTAGTAGGTCGGCACCGCGCAGGCCGTTCGGTCCTCGCGCACGCGATCCACGGCCTGCTCGATCTCTGTCGCGGGGACTTCGAGCGTCGCGCGTTCCGGCGGCGAGGCGATCGCGAGGTCGAGCCGCGGCCAGTGCATGAACAGGTGCGGGAAGAAGCCGCCCCACGGTGACCGCCGGTCCTCCTCGTAGCTGCCGACGATCAGCTCTTCGGCCGCGCGCGTCGCGGCCACGTAGAGCCGGCGGTCACGCTCGGCGGCATCGAACTCGGCCTCGATCTTGGCGTAGCTCTCCCAGTCGCGCGGCCGCGCCAGCACCGTGTCACCCCAGCGCCGGCCCTTCTCCGTCACCACGAGCCACGCCCGCGGCGTGCCGCTGGCGCTCCGGTCCACGTGCCGGCTCGGCGCGGGGTTCCACTCGCCGAACGGCTCCGCCAGGATCACGACGGGTGCCTCGAGGCCTTTCGCCTGGTGCAGATTCATGAGGCGAACGACGTCGCGGCGACCCGGCTCGAGCGGCGCCTCGGCCTCCTCCGTCTCGAGCGCCGCCTCCAGCGCCGCGAGCGCGCCCGTCAGTGATGCATCGCCTTCGGCCGCGGCCGCGCGGACCGCCTCGATCACGTACAGCAACGCGCCCGCGCGACTATCGGCGAGCTCGCCGGCGGCGGCGAAGGGAAGCAGCCCGAGCTCCTCGACGATGCGCGCGACCACCACATCGGCCGGCTCGCTGCGCGCGAGCAGCCAGAACCGGCGTAATGTGGCGAGCGCGTGCTCGACCGGCGTTTTGGGATCCGGCCGATCGGCGGTGAAATTGAAACGCTCACCGCGATCCACGGCGTGCTCGGCGAGCTGCTCATAGTCGAGCCCGAAGAACAAGCCGACCAGCACGGCGATCGTGAGCCGCGCGTCACCAGGGTCGGCAAGCGCGCTCAGGAGCAACTTCAGCTCGAGCAGCTCGGGCTCGATGCCGATGCCCGCGCCCGTCACCTGCACCGGCAGGTTTCTCGCCTCGATCGCCTGCGCATAGGTCGACAGATGTTTTTTCCGCCACGTCAGCACCATGAAATCGCCGGGCGCGCGGTCTCCGGCGCGGACGCGTGCGG
>JBOHRM010000923.1:0-4968 GCA_050732715.1 Longimicrobiales bacterium | reverse complement strand
GCCGTATCCACGACCAACCCGCGTCGAATCACGGACCGCGGGCAAGGTGAATCCAGAACGACGACATCGAGTAGTAGGCGTCGCGGCCGTCCCAGAAGTTGCGGCGCTCTCTCTGGAACCCGAGCGGCGGCCGTATGATCTGGTCAGATGGCGATCGAGTTGGTCGAGGCGCACGTCGCTCACGATACCCAGCACGCGCTCGCGCGGCTCCTCGGTCAGGCGACGGCGCTACGCCATCCGAGCCACGGCCGACCGGCGAACAGCATGGCGCGGCCGGCCACACGCCTGCCGCCACCGCTCGTCTGTATCGGCCTTGCCCGCACACGGCCTCGCGCCATCATGAACGCGTCGTTCAGCGCGTCGTTCAGCGCGTCGTTCAGCGCGTCGTTCTCGGGCCTCGGCGCCGCGCCCCGTGCACGCGGCTCTTGACGGGGCGCGCGCGGCCCGGCACATTTAGACTATTATCTAAATGATTCGCCAGGCAGGGTCGAGACGCACGCATCGGAACCCCTAGCGAGGAGGTCGGGATGATCAATCGAGGACACGTCCGTGTGTTCGCTGTGCTGGCGGTCGGCCTGTGGGCTGGCGCGGCACCGCTGTCCGCCCAGGAGCAGGGTGAGCGTGAGATCGTGGGTTCGTGGCAGGGTCCGCTCGAGGTACCCGGGGGCGGCACGCTGCGCCTGGTTTTTCATGTCCAGCGTGACAGTGTGACGGGGTCCCTGACGAGCACGCTGGACAGCCCGGATCAGGGCGCCATGGGAATATCCGTGAGCGAGACGGTGGTATCGGGTGACAGCGTGAGGTTCACGATCGCGGCGATCGGCGGGACGTTCGAGGGCGAGTGGTCCGCGGATGGCGCACAGATCACGGGTACGTGGCGGCAGGGCGCTGCGAGTCTGCCGCTCGTGCTGAGTCCGGGCACGCCCGAGCCGCCGGTCCGGTCGCAGGAGCCGAAGCCGCCGTTTCCGTACGATTCCGAGTGGATCCTCGACCGCTTCGGTCCGAACGCCGATCGGTGAATCGCGCCGCCGCTATGGCCGCGCGCGCATTGAGATTCAGCGCGAGCGGCCCGTATCCGTCGTATCGTCGTCGCTGTCGGTCGTCGCCTGTTCCGCGGTGATCTGCGCCTGGGGCGTCTCTGGATTCTTCACGTACTTGTCCAGCCACGCGGCCCAACGAGCCCACAGGTCCAGCAGCGTTTCTTTCGTCGCGGGGCCGTGGTCCTCGAACGGATAGAGGTACATCGACACGGTCTTGCCGAGGCCGTTCAGCGCGTGGAACAGCCGGGGCGAGTTGATCGGGTCGGTGCCGACGTTCTGGTCGTGCAGCCCGTGGTAGAGCAGCAGAGCGCCGGTCAAGTTGTTCGCGTGCATGAACGGCGACATCGAGTAGTAGACGTCGCGTGCGTCCCAGAAGTTGCGGCGCTCTCTCTGGAACCCGAGCGGCGTGAGCGTGCGGTTGAACGCGCCGTCACCGGCGATGCCGGCCTTGAAGAACGGGGTGTGCACCATCGCGTTGACGGTCGAGAACGCGCCGTAGGAATGGCCGCCGATACCGATGCGCGAGCGGTCGATGATGCCGCGCCGATCGAGCTCGTCGATCACGGTCGCCAGATTGTTGCGGAGGTCGTGCTCGTAATTGTTGTTCATCCGACCATCGTCACCGACGATGGGTGCGTCCGGCTCGACTACGGCGTAGCCTAGCCGGACCAGATAGGCGATCGAGCGTGTGCCGAAGTTGGGGAACTCGTTCTTGTTGAACGTGCGCGCGCCCTCGTCGTAGTCCTCCTGATCCGTGTACTCGCGCGGATAGAACCAGAACATCGCGGGCAGGCGCTCGCCCGGCTGGCGGTTCGGCGGCATGCGCACGTTCACGCGGAACTTGAAGCCGTCGGGCCGCGTGACGGTGAACGACTCCTCGGGCGCTCGTGTGACGTCGGGCGTGTAGTCCTCGTTGTGCGTGAGCTGCGTGAGGTTGCCGTTCGCGCGTAGATAACCCTGTGGCACCTCCGTCGGGCTCTCGCGCGAGATCACGAGCCGGGTCGCATCCGCGTCGAGAACCGCGGTGACGCTTTCGAAGACGCCGCTGTTGACGCTCTCGAAGATCCGCTGCTTCTCACCGGTCCGGATCGCGACGCGATCGATGAACGACTTCGGTCCCACCTCGAGCGGCGCCTTGTCGTAGAGCGTGCCCTGGTAGAACACGTGCGCGCCGTCTGAAGACAGCTGGATCGTGCGCGCTTCGCCGTCGTTGGATCCGCCCCGGCCGCCTCGACCGAACCCGCGGCCGCCCGCGGCCCCCCGCGTTGTCACCAGTGAGCCGGGGTTCGCATAGATGTCTTCCGTGCGGTAACGCGCGAGCGTGTACTTCGTCGACGTGTCGCTCAGGTCGACGGCGAACTCGTGGGTGTTCCGTCCAACGCGTTCGGAGAGGAACAGGAGCTGCCCGTCCGGCGAGAACCGGTGGTTCGACATGCGCGTGTCCTGTTCGTAGATGACGCCCAGGCTCGCACTGTCGAACGGCGGCAGCCACTGCATCACGCGATCCTTACGTCCCTCTCGCCGGCTTTCGCCCTCTTCGACCTCCTCCGCGGCCGCGCTGTCGCGGACCGCCGCGCTGTCACCGGCGGCCGCGCTGTCGCCAGCCTCGCGCCGCGGCTCCTGCTCTAGATAGGTCAACCCCTGCCCATCCGGCCGCCAAGCCACCTCGCGTCTGCCCTGCGCGTCCGCGTCGCCACCGCCCACGCCCGGCGCCTGGGGCGGATCGTCGTCACGCACGCCCAGGTTGATCGGGTCCTCCTCGAGCTGCACCACCACCTCGCCCGAGGCATCCCAAAGCTGCTCGACGGTGCCGAAGTTGTTGACCGGCACAATGTACGAGAACGGCTTCACCATTCGCGTGACGCGCACGTACTGCCGGTCCGGCGAGAAATCGATCGACCGCACCATCGCCGGTTCGCCCACCTTCGTGACATCGCGGCTGCGCACCTCGATCAGCGCCACCTGGCCGGTGGCGTGCCATTCGAGAAGCGCCTGGTCGTGCGGCGTCGCCATCAGGCTGCGATACGTGCGCAGCGAATTCTCGTCGGATTCCTCGACGACCTTGACCTGCGGTCCCGGCGGAATCTCCGACTCGACCGGCATCGGCTCGCGATCATCCGGGAGCAGAACGGCCGCGATGTGGCTGCCGTCACCGACCCAGGCGAAGCTCGTGACCAGCGTGGCGAGCAGCGGCGTACGCGTGAGCTGGCGCGAGCGGCCCGTTGCCGCATCCGCCACCCAGATGTGCGTCGCGTCCGGCGTGTGCGCGAGATAGGCGACGCTGCTGCCGTCGGGTGACCAGCGCGCGCCTGAAACGCGTGCACCGCGCGGGACCTCGATATCGGTGCTTGCGCCATCGGCCGCCGAGATGATCCGGATGCCGACGTTGCTGCGAACCGTCAACGTGCGAGCACGGTTCGCCGCGAAATCGATGAACAAGCCGCCGAGCTCATGGAACGGTTTCGAGAACACGTCCATGGTGACCGGGCCGTCGCCGATCTCCTCGAGGAAGCGCGCCTTGTCTGGGCTCAGGTTGTTCAGCGAGACGTTCATGTGCCGGGGCGCGAGAACCGCGTCCGCGATCTCCGGCGGCGGCGTTGCGAACGTTTCCTGCTGGATCACGCCGGCGGCGTTGCGCGCCGCATGCTCCTCGTTCTGCGCCGCCGCGGCCGCCGGCAGCCAACCCGGCAACACGAATCCGAGAAGGGCGAGCCACGCAGGGGAACGCATGCGCCAAGCAACGCATGCACGCCGTGCACCGGTCATCTCTCAACCTCCGCTCTGTCGGAAATCACGAGGACGCCGCGCGTCAGGTGGTGATCCGCACGGCGGCCGGGGCCCTTCTCGCGGGCATGGTCCCGAATGTGGCGCCCGCCTCGACCCGTGCCAATGACGCGCTGGGCCCCGCAACCGTTGGCGATGCCGAACTCGCGATGCGCGCGAACGGCTACCGCGCCTGCCCCGCCGCGAGTTGCTGCTCGATCAGGTCGCGCACGCGCTCGTACGGATGGCTGCCCACGAGCGGGACATTGCCGACCAAGATGCTCGGCGTCGAGCGCACACCGATCTGGACAGCGAAGGCGTAGCTCCGCTCGACGGCGGCGCGCGTCTCGCCGGACGCGACGCAGCGTTGCAGTGCATCGCCGTCGAGACCGACGTCCGTCGCGTAGGTGACGAAGTGATCCACAGGCTCCGCGGCCGCCGACCACTCGGTTTGATTGTCGAACAGTGCGTCGTGCATCGCCCAATAGTCTCCCTGCTCGCCAGCGCAGCGCGCTGCCTGAGCGGACACGAGCGCGTGGGGGTGAATACTGGTCAGCGGGATGTCGAACAGGACGAAACGCACCTTGCCGGAGGCGACGTACTCCTCGCGGATCCGCTTGGCGGTGG
This sequence comes from Longimicrobiales bacterium, assembly GCA_050732715.1. Taxonomy (GTDB): domain Bacteria; phylum Gemmatimonadota; class Gemmatimonadetes; order Longimicrobiales; family RSA9; genus JBOHRM01. The sequence goes on along the minus strand of JBOHRM010000923.1, from coordinate 538 downwards.
TAGAGAATGCGCGACACGCGGGGCACTGGTAGTCGGAGAACTCGCGAACGACCAGCGGCGCGTCCGGCGGCCCAATCGAGATGCCGAACGTATCGAGCTCCGCCGGGAACGCGGGCGGCTGCGTGGCGGGCGGAGCGCTCGTGACGGGGGTATCGGCGGCCGCCGTCTCGGGGGCAGCCGCGGCCGGTGTCGCGGCCGCGGGGACACTCCGGGTTCCCGGTTCGTCGATCGAGGGACGTAGCGCTACGAGCAGCAGGGCCGCGCCCGCCACCCCGAGCGCCACAATGCCTCCGTAAAACCAGCGGCCCGGACCCCTCCGAGGCGCCGGAGCGTCCTCTTGATGCCGCGCCGGTTCCGTTTCAGCCATCATCGTCTCCGTACGAAGTGAGGAACGGCCAGCCCCCAATTTGTCGACATCACGCGTCGCCAGGAAGATCCCGCTTCCCCATAACCCCCGTGACAGCTTCCGCGCCCACGCCGTGCGTAATAGATTCTCGTCGCTCTCTCGTTCGAACCTCAGCGGCCGAAAGACGTAGGC
>JBOHRM010000922.1:0-8688 GCA_050732715.1 Longimicrobiales bacterium | reverse complement strand
AGCCGAGGTCGAAGGGCAGACACGTGTCGGCGATCGCGAGCGTGGCCTCGAGCCCGCGTTCCCTGCCCTTCCACAGCAACGCCATCTCGGCCGGCGATTTCAGGCGCCACTCGCCGTTCGGCAGCAGCAGTCCCTGTGACGCCGCCGTGTCCACGCTCACGCCGGCCCGGTTCGCGGTGAGCAGGTCGTGTACGAGCCGGCCGCGGCCGTCGACGTAGCGCGGGTCGTTCGCCACGAACCAGCCGACCCGGCTGCGCTCGGCGAGCTCGATCAGCGCCGTTGCGAGCGCGGCCTCGTGGCCGCCCGCGTGATGCAGCTGGACTTCGACGGCGTAGTAGGGACCGAACGCGTCGTGCCAGCGGTCGAGCAGGAACGCGGCTTCCGCGGCGCGGCCCGTACGTACGAGCGTCGACACCTCGCCCGTGGCGGGGCCGGTGAGACAGTAGAGCCCCGTCGAATGCGCGGCCACGTCCTCGAACGTGAGCGCCGGCCGCCCGCGCTCGGGCAGCGGCACGGCGTAACGCCGCTCGAGCACGTGCGGCAGGCGGGCGGGCGCCGCGGATGCACCTGCAGCGGCCCCGCTCACCCTGGCCCTCTCCCGGCGGGGGGAGAGGGGGCCCTGCCCACTCCGATTCTCCCCCGCTCCGATGAATTGCGACGTGCGATCGCTCCAACGTTCGATCTTGCCGACCCGCGCCTTCGTGACCAGCGCCGCGAGATTGCGATAACCCTCCGCGTTCCGCGCCAGGAACGCCGTCGGGTAACCGTCGACGTCGAGCTCTACGCCCGCGATCGGCTTGAGACCCGACCGCTCCGCCTCGAGCGTGAACCGGATGATCCCGCCCAGATCGGCATGGTCGGTGAGGGCCAGCGCCGCGTATCCCTGCCCCGCGGCCCGCGCGATCAAGGACTCGGGCGCCAGTGTGCCGTCCCCGAAAGAAAATGCGGTGTGCGCGCGTAATTCGACGTACATGCGGCAACCTGCTTCGACTCAATCCCACCAGCCGTGGAGGTACCAGGCGTCCGCGCGCGCATCGCGGAAGAGGAGGATGAGCGTGCCCTCGGCGGTGACGCCTCGGAAATACTCGCGGGCGTAGGTTTCTTCTCCTGTACCGCCCGAGATCCGTTCGGGCCCCGCAACGGTAGCGAGCTCGTTCCAACGGCCATCTCTGTAGCGGACCGGGAGATGGTGGTCACGGCGGCGAACGGTCTCGACGTGCACCGGCCGCGCGCAGGGCAGGAGTTGCAGTGTGAGCCCTGCGGGTGCCGCGGGCATCCCGGCATCAACGCTGTCGCAAGTGTGCGGATCGCAGAGTTGCAGTGCTGGTCCTGCGGGTATCGCGGGCGCTGCCGGCACTACGGACGTGGGAGCCGCCAGACTCCTCCTCCCGGCGGAGGGAACTTGGGAGGAGGGTGATGTCGTCGCCGGAGGCCGCGGCGGCGATCTCCCGGCTTTCCGGCGCTCAGGCCGCTCCTGATCATAGAGCTCGATCGGGCGGAACCGGGTCCCGCGTTCCGGCAAGGGGTGAGCGACGGGCTCCGGGCGAACGAGTAGCGGACCGTGCGTCTCGATCAACCGTGCCAGCGCGGCGTCGACGGCGCCGGCGGTAGCAAAACCGGAATCGAAGAGGTCACCCTGGATCGATGAAGCCGCCTCCGTCGCCTGCACCTGCAGCTCGACGCCGGCCACCGCATCGGGGACGGTCAGCCGATCGAGGACGGACCGCGCAAGGCGCAGCCACACGGATCGGCCGGCCGTGGGCCGCGCAGGCTGGAGCACGCGGGACCAGCGCTCCCCGTTCGCCAGCGCCAGATCGAGCCGCATCGCGCGCGCGTGCTCGCCATGCCCGCTCAGCCGACCACAGAGGTTCGCGATCAGCGCGTTCGCCGTGAACAAAAGCTGATCGGTATCAGTGACGACGTAATCGACGAAATCCAGCGACGCGTGTGGGCGCTCCGCCGCTATCGGACCGAACAACCTGCGCCGGTCCTCCGCCCGCGCCAGCTGCCACACCGCTACCGCCTCACCGCCGAACCGCACCTCGATCGCCTCGCGCGGGACCGCCGCGAGCTGGCCGCACGTCACGATCCCCACCCCCTCGAGCAACGCCCGCAGTCGTGGGTCCGGCTCGAGACACTCCAACCCCAACGTCGCCACGAACGCACGGTCGGTCCCGTCTTCGACGACGCGTGTGGCCTCAACCTCGGCGGCCGATCCCGGATGGGCGGCCGATCCCGCATGCTGGGCCGACCCCACAACTCTGATCGACCCCGCATCCGCGGCCGACGCCGCCGCCCACGCCGCGATGGGCGTCCGTGCCACCCCGCAGCGTACTTCTCTCGCACCGGCCTGCCACAGCACGCGACGCAGCTCTGTCACCGCACCCCCGACCTGGACGCCTCCGCCATCCGCCCAGAGCCGACCGGCCTCGACCGCGATGCGAGGCACGGCGCCGGCTTCGAGCACCGCCCGACCGCACGCCTCGATGCCGTCCTCGCCCCAGCCGCCCGCGGTCACGCAGATCACCATCGGGTTGGCGGGTTGCGGGTTTGCGGGTTGCGGGTTGGCACTCGTGAGTCACCAGTTACAGGCTGGGTGGGGAGGAAACCCGCAACTCGGAACTCGAAACCCGGAACCCGAGCGCGCAGCGCGAGCCGCCGCGCCGGTCCGGGAGTGACGGCTCGAGCGCCAACCGCAATCGTCTCGCAAACACCGGCAGCGAAAACGACGTCCGGCCGCTCCACCCCAATGACCAGGCCCGGATCTCCACATGCACCGACTCGATCTCCGCCGGCTCGCCGAAAGGGTTCATCCACCAGCTGTAGCCCTCAGGCGGAAGCCGCGACGCCAGACGCAGCGCCGACACCGGCACCGCCTCGCCGACCACCACGAACGCGCTGCCTCCCGCCTTTGCCGCGCGCGCCAGCCGGACCGCCTCGCGCGCAAGCACCCGCCCGCCTCCGCTCAACCCGACCAACGCAAACCCGCCCGAACGCAACAGCTCCTCCGCACACCGCGACGCCTCCAGTTCACCACCAGGTCGCACCAGCAGCGAGCCCTCCGGCCAGACCTCCGCCAACGTGCCTGCACCATCGATCCACACCGCCCGCTCACCACGCCGCACGACGTTCGCGCACGCCGACCTCAGGATCGCCGTCGCTCCGCCGCCCGGCGCCCACACCGCCAGCCGGCCGCGCGCGAACCCGCCGTTCGGCAGCATCGCGTCCAGCGGCTCGATCCCCGATGGCACCGTGACCGCCGTACGGCGCACCAGCGGCAGCGCGTCCGGGAACCGCCGAGCCAGCGCCTCGCGCACCTCGGCCAGGGAAGCAGCCATCAGGACAACATCGATCGGGGTACCGGCCTACGGGGCCTCCTTCTAGATCCAACCTAATCCGAATAAAAACCGAAATCAACTGGCCGAAAGAGATGAAGGAAGGAGCGAGCGCGGCGAAGCCTCGCGTCGACAACTCGTCAAATGGCGAAGGTTCGAGCGGCCGTGACGAGTTAACCGGAATAGTTGCGGATATCCCGTCACGGCCATGACGCGCCATGATCGCGTGACGGGTTAGGCGGAATATCTCCGTGATGTAACCTCCTCGACGAAGCGCCGAGGGGTCACGCCGATTCCTTCGCGTCTATTGAGGGCTTGGTTCTTCCCGATGCGCGTTCCCGAGCGTCCGGGTCTTGAAGGCTACGGCGAATCACGTTGGAGAGCAACACCGCGGCGATCGCCAGGACCGCCTACCTCGGCCGCAGCGGAGCCGATGCGCCCGACCCGATGCAAGGGCGGGCCGAGACGCCAACTCAGCTTTCCAGCCCGCGGTGTTGCCCGGCACCATCGATGGATGAAAGGTATAGGCCGGTAAGGAATCCTCTCGCAAAGGCGCAAAGCTCGCCAAGGGTACGCCAAGATCGCTCGGTAACGATCTTCGCGTTCCCTTTGCGCACTTCGCGTCTTCGCGAGAGCAGTCCTACCACGCGCCGTGCCGTGAGCCATCGGGTTTTTGGATCAGGCGTGGACCTCTTGCTTCTCCTTTTCCGCGGCCTCGATGATCTTCTGGGCGACGTTGGCGGGCACTTCCTCGTAGCCGTGGAGCTTGCGACGGTGCGCTGCGCGGCCCTGTGTGAGCGAGCGAAGCGTGGTGGCGTATTTGTAGAGCTCGGCCTGGGGGACGAGTGCGCGGATCTTCGTCTTCTGGCCTTCCTGGTCCATGCCGAGAATCTTGCCGCGCCGGTGGTTGAGATCGCCGATGACATCGCCCATATACGCTTCCGGCGTCACGACCTCGACTTCGGTGATCGGCTCGAGAAGCACGGGGCTCGCGAGCTCGGCGGCCTTCTGGAACGCCATCGAGCCCGCGACCTGGAACGCTATGTCGCTCGAGTCGACCGTGTGGTACGAGCCGAAGAAGCACTCGGCGGCGAAGTCGACCACTGGGTAGCCGGCGAGGACGCCCTTCTTCGCCGCCTCCTGAACCCCCTTGTCCACGGACGGAATGAACTTGCCGGGGATGACGCCGCCCGTGATCGCATCGACGAAGTTGTAACCCGCCCCGCGCGGCAACGGCTTGAGCCGGATGTGACAGTGCCCGTACTGACCGTGGCCGCCCGTCTGTTTCTTGTACTTGCCCTGGGCTTCGGCGGTCTTGCGGACCGTCTCGCGATACGCGATACGCGGCTCTTCCGTCGTGACGCCGACGTTGTACTTCCGCTTGAGCCGCTCGAGCTGGACGTCGAGGTGCAGCTCTCCGAGGCCGCGGATGATGGTCTGGCGGATCTCGGGGTCGTAGCCGCTGTGAAACGTCGGGTCTTCGCCCTGCAGCTTCTGGAGTCCGATGCCGATCTTGTCCTCGTCGCTGCGGCTGGCGGCGCGGATGGCCAATGCGATGTCGGGCTGCGGGAACTCGATCACCTGAAGCGTGAGCGGCCGGCCGCTCGCGCTGAGCGTGTCGTTCGTGTGCGTGCCGCGCAGCTTCGCCACCACCCCGATGTCACCGGCGTGGAGCTCGGGAACTTCGATCCGCTCCTTGCCGAGCGGGACGGAGAGGTGCGTGAGCTTCTCGGCCGTCTCGCGGTTGGCGTTCCACACCTCCTGTCCGGAGGTCAGCGAGCCGCCGAAGACGCGGAAGAACGTGAGCTCGCCGACGTGCGGCTCGGTCGTCGTCTTGAAGACGAGCGCCGCGAGCGGGGCGTCGTCCTTGCCGTTCAGCTCGACGACCTGGTCGAGGCCCGGCCGCTGCGCAACCTCGTGCGGCGCCTCCGTGGGGCTCGGCACGATCTGCACGATCGCCTCGAGGAGCGCGCGTACACCCCACGTCGTCTCGGCGGCTCCGCAGAACACGGGGAACAGCTCGCCATCGAGCATCGCTTGCTTCATCGCCGCGAGCGCATCCGTCGTGCTGATCTCGCCACCCTCGAGGTAACGCTCGAGGAGCGTGTCATCGGTCGCGGCGATCGCCTCGAACAGCTCGGTCCGGAGCCGCTCCGCCTCGGCGGTCAGCTCGCTCGGCACGTCGGCTTCGTCGTATTCGCCCTGGACCGTGCCGGCCCTGTAGATGTGCGCGCGCCCCGTGAACAGGTTGACGATCCCGCGGAAATCCGCGCCGCTGCCGATCGGGATCTCGGTGGCGACGGCACGCGGCGTGATGTGCTGCCGGATCTCCCCGCAGACGCGCTCGAAGTCCGCGTTGTCCTTGTCCATCATCGACACGAAAAAAAGTCTGGGAATCCCGCGCGCCTCACAGTATTCCCAGACTTTCTCGGTGCCGACCTCGACGCCCGTCGTGGCGCCGACGACCACGACAGCGCCATCGGCAACCCTCGTCGCCGCGATCGCCTCACCGGTGAAATCGAGATAGCCGGGCGTATCCAGCACGTTGATCTTGACATCGCGCCAATCCGCGAACGCCACGGCCAGCTGCACCGAGATGCCGTGCGCCAGCTCCTCCTCGGCATACATCGTGATCGCCGTCCCATCCCGCACGCTGCCGTGCCGGCGCGACGTGCCCGTCGCGAAACACAGCGCATCGATCAGCGTGGTCTTGCCTGAGCCGCCGTGGCCCAGCACGACGACGTTCCGAATGTTCGAGGATGGATAGGGTTTAGCGGCCGACATTCAATCCTCCACCGGGCGGTCACGGATTGGAAACGAGAACGTACGGAGGGGCTGAATGCGGTGTCAAGCCGGGTGAGGGCGAGGCGTCGATAGGTGCAGGTGCAGCTGTCGATAGGTGCAGCTGTGGTGTGAGGCTCGGTGTAGGTGTACGTGTCGTGTAGGTGTACGGGCAGGGGCAGGTTTACGTTTACGTGTAGGGGCGGTGATTAATCTTCCGGACAGGAACGCCTGCGTCTACTCTGGGCAGGGTATGGACGCCGAGGAAACGTTCCCCCCTAAACGTACACTTACACCTACACCTACACGTAAACCTGCCCCTGCCCGTACACCTACACCTACACGTAAACGTACACCCAAAACAAGTCCCCTTCCTTCACCCCTAATCCTGCCTGTATCTCCGACTCACGTCGTCGAGCAGCCTGCGTTCGTGCGGCGTGAGGCTGGACATGCCATCGGTGCTGATCTTCTCGAGCACGCGGTCGAGCTCATCGAGCAACTGCGACTCGTTGGGATCGCGCTTCGCCGGTTGCGGCGGCTGCTGTGCCGTCGATCGCGCCGCCGGCGCGTCACGCGAGCCGGGCACCACGGTCATCCTCCGCTTTGCCGAGAGTTTTCTCAGCCGCTTCAGCAGGCCGTTGTGGCGGTCGACCTTCAGGTAGATGAAGCCTGCGGCGAAGCCGCCGAGGTGCGCGAAATGCGCGGTGCCGTCGCTCGACCCGCCGAATGCCGAGAGCAGCGAGAACACGGCGAGGATCAGGACGAGCACGCGCGCCTGGATCGGGAAGATCCCCCAGATGTAGATCGGCATCTCGGGCCAGTTCATCGCGAACGCGAGCATCACGCCGAAGACCGCGGCGGACGCACCGATGATCGGCGAGTGCGGCGCGAACAGGAACGAAAGCGCCGCGCCGCCGATGCCGCAGATGACATAGAACTTGATAAACTCGCGCGAGCCCCAGCGGGCTTCGAGTGGCGGCCCGAAGAAGAACAGGCCGAGCATGTTGAAGAAAAGGTGCATAAAGCCGCCGTGCGCGAACATGTACGTCAGGACGGTCCACGGACGGCCGATGATGTCGAGCGGCACGAACGCGAGGTAGTTGTACAGTCCCGAGTCGAAATAGGTGAGCAGGAACACCACCGCGTTGGCGATGATCAGCCGCTGCACCCACGGGGTGAGCCCGAATCCGAACTGTAAGCTGCCGCGATATGCCATTCGTTGTCGTCTTATGAAGGCTGGCTAACTAAACCCTGCGCCTGGCCCGGTGTTCCTCGATCGCGAGACGGCACAAGCGGTCGCACAACTCGGGGAACGGGATTCCCGCCGCCGCGGCGCCCTTCGGAAAGAGGCTGGCGGCGGTGAGGCCGGGTAGCGTGTTCGCCTCGAAGCACCAGAACGTCCCTGCGGTGTCGAGCCGGAAATCGACGCGGCTGAAGCCGGCGAGCTTCAGCGCTTCGTGCGCCTCGACGGCGATACGCTGCACCCGCGTGGTCTGATCCGGGGAGAGGTCGGCCGGGAACACCTCCTCGGCCATCCCGGGCTGGTATTTGGTCTCGTAGTCGAATATCTCGCGTTTCGTGATGATCTCGCCGGCCGGAAGCGGCTCATTGCCGAGGATCGGCACGGTGATCTCGCGTCCGGCCACGAATCGTTCGATCATCACCTCGTTGTCGAACCGAAACGCCTCGGCGATCGCCGCGTCGAGCTCGCTCGGATCCCGGACTACGGTCAGTCCCACCGTCGAGCCCTGCTTGCTCGGCTTCACCACGGCGGGGAAACCGACGCGCTCGCGGACCGCCGCAACGGTTGTCGGCGCCATCAGCCAGGGCGGCGTGTCGATCCCGGCGTAGCGGAAGAGGCGCTTCGACAGGTCCTTGTCCATCGCCACGGCGCTCGCCACGCGGCCGCTCCCCGTGTACGGGACACCCGCCAGGTCGAGAAGCCCCTGAAGCGTGCCATCCTCGCCGGCCCCGCCGTGCAGCGCGAGGAAGATGACGTCAATGCCGTCCAGCTCGGGCGTGCGAATGATGCCCGTGAGGTCCCCCGTTCGCAGTACGTCGAGCGCCGCCGCCTCGGGTGGCACGGGCGCGACGCCGGCGACGAGCAAGTCGTGCTCCGCGTCCGGGTCCAGGACACCCGTCGCCGTGTCGACCGGCACGACCTCGTGGCCCGCCTCGCGCAGCGCGCCGATGACCTGCGCACCGCTCGCGATCGAGACGTCCCGCTCCATCGATGTCCCGCCGAACAGCACCGCAATCTTCAACCGCATGCTCGTCACTACTCAGCTGCCCATGCCGCTGCCGCGGCACCATCGATCGATGAAAGGCCTGGGCGAGTAAGGAATGCTCGCGCAGAGGCGCGAAGCTCGCCAAGGATCCGCAAAGAATGCTTGGCGACCCCTTCGCGAGCTTGGCGTCTTAGCGCGAGCATTCCTACATCGACGGTGACGTTGGCCATATCGCTTTCTAGTGGTCCGATTCCGAAGTAACGTGTCAACACCGAGAGCGGCGATGCGCCCGGGCGGCAAGGCGCGAGGCCGAAGGAATAGCAGGGCTATTTCGAGCGCCGAGC
>JBOHRM010000921.1:0-9284 GCA_050732715.1 Longimicrobiales bacterium | reverse complement strand
GCTCGGCGCTCGAAATAGCCCTGCTATTCCTTCGGCCTCGCGCCTTGCCGCCCGGGCGCATCGCCGCTCTCGGTGTTGACACGTTACTTCGGAATCGGACCACTAGACGGGAGCTCCACGCGAGAGGCGCGCGAGTCGTTCCTTCCGTTGACTCGCGACGCACCCGGGTGGTGCGCAGTGCCGACTTCCGCCAGGCGATAGGTACCCCGACCGTTGGGGGCTGGCACGTTGGCAGGTGACGAGTGTCGCGAGCGGCGTCGTCCCGGACGGCAACGTCGCCGTCGTGGTCGAACGGCCTGGAGCGGATGCGATCACGCTCGTTTATCGCGATGGGAACGGGCGGGTCGCCGATCGCCTTCTCTTCCGCGACGATCCATCACGGTGATGAAGAACGAGATTCTTTATTCGCTGAACAAGCCGGAAGACTTCATCCCTCGCCATCATTGAGTTCCTGGACGATATCGTCACCGCGTCCATTGTCTTCGTCAACTGTTCCGGCGCGAACCGGATTTCCGAGTGACGAGCGTGAACTACGACTTGGCAGGTTTGATTGCGCGAGCGGAGGCGCCGGCATGAGCGACGCAGCCCGATCAGCCCTGGCCGAGGTCGGACCAAACCTTGCGCGCGGCACAAGGCATGGTGTGCGCTTGCGCGTATCGTTACCGTCGGGTGGAGCCTGAGAGTAGCGCGAGATCATTTGGGGAGAAGCAATGTCCACAATCAAAGAAGAGCTGGCCAAGCTCGTTGAAGAGCAACCAGAGGACAGCTCGCGGGAGGAAATCGTGCGCGAGCTCGCTTTCCATGTGATGGTGCAACGCGGCCTCGCCGACTCGGATGCGCGGCGGGTCATCTCGAACCAGGAGATGGCGCGACGGATCCGGTCATGGCAGATATAGCATGGACGGACGAGGCACAACGTTGGCTGCAGGACATTTACGAGTACAGCTTTGACGCGGCTGAGGAGCGCGATTCGTGCCGGTTTTGCCGTTTCCGTAACGTGGCCAGTGAGAACGGAACGAAGTGGAGGGTTGAGGACTGTGGTGGACTCGCCCGCGTGGCGGAACCTGACGGAGCAACAACGATGAGCACGCCTGACCCCGAGATTCCCCCGAGCGAACGCGTCAACGACATCCCGCGCATCACGAGGGCGTTGCGGCATGCAGTCCGCGAAGCGCTGCGTCGCCACAAGCTTGCCGGCAACCCTGTCGCCGTCTGGGAGGATGGCCGCGTGGTGTGGATCCCGGCGGAGGATATTCCCGAGCCCACTGGCACGGACGAGGAGAAATAGCGCATGGCGTTGACCAATCAGGAGCGCGTCGGCAAAGCGATGGACCTGCTTCGTGCGGGCCTCGCCCCGTTCGTCGAGCGCGAGGTGCAAGCCGCCGTCGCAAGTCGCAGCGTGCGCATGGACGCGATCCGGCGCTTCGCCGAAGATCCCATGCTCGCGCAGAAGCCGATCGCGCAATGGGACTCGGCCGCGAAGCTGATGTGGCAGACGTGGAACGACGTCTTCGGCCAAACGCTGGGGCGTGCGTAGCGTTCGCTGGTGTCGGAGCTGCGCGCAGCTCCAGACCATTTCGGCGGCGCCAAGACCCACTCGATGCTGGCGCTCCATCATCTCTTCTCGGACTCACCCGCCACCGATCTGTCAGGCGTCGACGCGGTGCTCGCGGAGGCGGGCTTGAAGAGCGTGCCGGCCGCGCGCCGTGTCGTACTGGTCGGCAACAATATCTCGCCTGGCAATCCTGTCACGAAGCCGGACGGCACGATCCTGCGCACGCTTCGGGGTGAGCTGGCCTACCAGCTCGGCGGGCCCGCGGCGTTCGCGCGCGTCGCCCTGGATGACGAGAACGCGACCAATCCGGGCGACGTCCTGCGCGAGCTGCTGGTCGAGTACGGGCCGTGCCTCGTGTTCATCGACGAGTGGGTTGCGTACGCGCGCCAGCTTCACGATCAGAGGGGACCTGCCCGGCGGCAGCTTCGAGACGATGTTCACGTTCGCGCAGGCGCTGAGGGAGGCGGCGCGCGCCGCGAACGGCTGCTTGCTCGCCGAAGGGCGAACGTGAGTCAGCCGCACGGCCGTTGCCCCGCCGGTTCCACGGCACGGTCGAGCTGGACCCGGCGCGTGTCGATCACGACGCGGACCGGATCGCTGAGGAGGTGATCGCGCACCTGTCGGCTCTTGTAGGCGCAGACGTGCGCGTGACGATCGACATCGCCGCCGACATACCATCGGGCGCTGCGGATCACGTCGTACGCACGGTCATGCAGAACAGCCGCGCGCTTGAAGTTCACGAGTCAGGAGTTCGATGAGAGCGAGTAGACGCGGCCGGAGGACTGAATGTCGGCGATCGCGTGGATGGACCACACCGAGTCCGACAGGCGCCGGATGCTCGTCCCTGACGAGAACTGAGAACTCGAGACGGGTTGCAAGCTGCGGGTTCCGAGCTGCGAGTTTCTCCGCCGCCACTCCGGTCACGGCGTTTCAGCCGATTTCTGCGTTTTCTGTCCTGCTTCGGCGCCAAGGCCGAGCCTGACCGGCAACCCGGAAGCGGCCGATCGATAGATCGCCTCGATGAGCTCGACGCTGCGGCGTCCCTCGCGCGCGTCGCAGAGCGGCGGCGCGCCGGACTCGATTGCGCGGACGAAGTCCTCGATCACCCTACGGTGCCCTTCGGTATCGGACATCAGCGCCGAGCTCGCCCGCGGCTTTCCGCTCCCCTCGCCGCGCGGCGGCGGTTCGGCTGGTGAGTTTCGAAGCTCGCACACCGTGATCTCCTGACTCTCGAGCACCACGGTGCCCTCCGTCCCCGTGACCTCGATTCGCCTCGCGAAGCCAGGGTAGGCCGAGGTCGCCGCTTCGAGCGTGCCGATGGCGCCGGAGTCGAACTCGAGGCAGGCGACGGCGGTGTCCTCCACCTCGATCTCGTGGAGCGCCGTTCGCGTGCGCGCATAGACCGACGCGACATCGCCGAGCAGCCAGAGCAGCAGGTCGACGGTGTGGATGCCCTGGTTCATGAGGGCGCCGCCGCCGTCGAGCGCCCGCGTGCCGCGCCAGCGCGAGTCACGGTAGTACTCGGGTGGCCGGTACCAGCGGACCTGGGCCGAGACCAGGATCGGCGACCCGAGCCCTCCAGACGCGATGAGATCCTTGAGCCACACGATGCCTGGAGCCGTGCGATCCTGGAAGAATACGCCGAGCTTCAACGTCGTGCCTTCGAGCGCCGCGATCAGGCTGTCAATGCGCTCGGTCGAGATATCGAGCGGCTTCTCGACCAGCACGTTCACGCCGCGGCCCAGCGCTGCGAGCGCCAGCTCCGCGTGGCGGCCCGACGGACTGCCGATCAAGACCGCGTCGAGCGCGGGGTGATCCAGGAACGGCTCGAGCGCGTCGTACGCGCGGGCGCCGAATCGCTCGGCGAGCCGCGAGGCGCGCGACCGGTTCTCACCGAACACGGCCGCCACGCTAACGCCGGGCAGCTCGCTCGCGGCGCGAGCATGCGTCTCGCTGATCGAGCCGCCACCGAGTATGCCGACGCGGATGCTCAAGCCAGCTCCTGCGCGCCGCCCGCCATCAACGCCGCGAGCTCGTCGAGCGTGATGTCCGCTTTCGCGCGATCCGTGACGAGGCGGCCGTGCCGTAGCACGATGAAGCGATCACCGGCCGTGAACGCGTGCTGCGGGTTGTGCGTGATCAGGACGACGCCGATGCCGCGCTCGCGGACGCGGGCGATCATGCGCAGCGCGATCCCCGCCTGCTTCACGCCCAGCGCTGCGGTCGGCTCGTCGAGGATCAGCACGCGTGCGCCGAGGTGAACCGCTCGCGCCACGGCGATGCACTGGCGCTCGCCGCCCGAGAGCGTGCCGACGGGCCGGTCGACATCGTGCAACGGCACGCCGATCTCGCGCAGGGCCGAGCGCGTGACATCGCGACAGCGTGCCACGTCCAGCCGCCGCAACGGCCCGCCGCCGCGCGTCGGCTCCGAGCCCAGGAAGAAGTTGCGCCAGACCGACATCAGCGGGATGAGCGCGAGGTCCTGATGCACCGTCGCGATGCCACGCGCCAGCGCGTGTCGCGGCGAGTCGAACGTGACCGGCTCACCATCGACCCAACAGCGGCCGCTCGTCGGCCGGTGCACGCCGGAGAGGATCCCGATGAGTGTGGACTTGCCGGCGCCGTTGTCACCGAGCACGCACGTGACGCGGCCGGCAGTGACGCGCATCGAAACGTCCTCGAGCGCCACGACGTTGCCGAACCGTTTGCCGACACGCTCGACGCGGATCAGCTCGCGCGGCGCTCCGGCGTCCGTGACATCGCCCGAGTGTAGTGCGGCGTGGGTCTCGAGACCCGCGGACGTCGTCGCTCTGACCATGATTCAACGGTGCGAGACGAACGCGCCACTGTCAAACGCCGGGCGGACGTGCTAACGTCGTCCGCAATACCCTTCCGTGACGCGCATCGACGGAGCGAAATCGTGTTCGAACCAAGGAGAGCGAAGGCGGTCCCAACGGTCCGAGCAGCCCGAGGGGCGCTGGCGGTCCGCGCGGTCCGCGCGACGGTCGCGATCGTGCTGGCCGTGATGACGGTCTCGTCCATTCCGTTGCCGGCCCGAGCGCAGCCTGCACCCGCGACGAAGGCGCTCGTCGGAGGGACGCTGATCGACGGGAACGGCGGACCGCCGCTGCACGACAGCGTGATCCTGATCGAGGGTGAGCGAATTCGCGCCGTCGGCACGGTCGAGACGCTCACCGTCCCGCCGGACGCGGACGTGATCTCGACCGAGGGCATGAGCGTGCTGCCCGGGCTCTGGGACATGCACGTGCACCTCATGATCGCCGGGCACGCCGACTACGCGCACTGGGACCGCACGTATCCCGACCGCTTCGAGTCGGTCATCATGCCCGCGTCCGCGCGGCAGCTGCTGCTCGCGGGCGTGACCAGCGCGCGCGACCTCGGCGCGCCGCTCGAGCCCAGCATCGCAGTGCGCGACGCGATCCGTGCGGGCCGCATCCCGGGGCCGACGTTGTACGTCTCCGGCCCGTTCATCCAGCACGCGCCCTACCCTGGCACGGAGCTGTTCCGCTGGGGCGTGGACGGCGCCGATGATGCACGCGCGAACGTGCGGCGCCTAGCAGAGGCCGGCGTGGACGTCATCAAGCTGATCGACCAGGATCAGATGACAATGGAGGAGGTGAACGCCGTCGTCGACGAAGCCCATCGCCATGGCTTGCCCGTCACCGCTCACGCGCACCGGCCCGCGGAGATCCGGCGCGGCCTGCTCGCCGGTGTCGACGGCTTCGAGCACACCGGCCTCGCCACCGCGCCCGACTACCCCGAAGACATCCTCGAGATGCTGCGCGACCGCGCGGCGCAGGGCAACCGCCCGCCGTTGTTCTGGACGCCGACCATCGAAGTGTTGTTCAACTACGAGTACACGCGCGACCAGTTCCTGGAGAAGCTGGACGACCCTTGCCGCCGCGCGGGGTTGCCGGACGAGATCGTCGCGGACATCGACCGCTCACTGCTCAGCTGGGACCGCCTGCCGTACTTCAGCATGATGGCCGCGCGCCGCCCCACGCTCGGGCGCAAGTTCAACGCGCTCCGCTCGACCGGCACGGTCCTGCTCATCGGCACGGACAGCGGCATCCCCGGCGAGTTCCATTGCCAGTCGACGTGGAACGAGCTGGACATCTGGGTCAACCGGCTGGGTATGCCGCCGATGGAGGCGATCCGCGCGGCGACGTACTGGCCGGCGGTGGCGATGGGCGTAGCGGACGACGTCGGCACGATCGAGCCCGGCAAATACGCGGACATCATCGCCGTCCGCGGCGACGTCCTCCGCTACATCAGTCTGCTCCAGGACGTCGACCTCGTAATCAAGAAGGGTGTTCGCTACGACCGGCCGACGCCTTCGCGGACCCCGCTCCCAAACGCCCTACCGCCTGCCGCGAGTAATTCGGCGCCGAGCGGCACCAGCATGCCGGCGATGTCGGCAACGGCAGCGGACACGACGCTCGTGCTGATCGTGCGTCACGCGGAACGCGTCTCGGACGCGCCCAACAGCGACCTCTCCGACATCGGTCTCGCCCGCGCCGATCGCCTCGCGGCGCTCGCGGCGGAGGCCGGCGTGCAGGCCGTCTACGCGACGGACTTCTGCCGCGCGGCCCAGACAGCCCAGGCGGCGGCAGAGGTGCTCGGGCTGCCGATCCGCGTGGTCGCGACCGGCAACGCCAGTGCCGGGCTCGACGGCTGCTCGCCCGGCATTGACGCGCGCCGCGATCGCGTCGAAGAGCCGACGCCCGATGGCGTTGCACGGCGAGTCCTCCGCGAGCAGCGCGGCGGCACCGTCCTCGTGGTCGGCCACAGTAATACCGTCCCCGCGATCGCCGAAGCCCTCGGCGCGACGGTCTGTCCGACGCTCATACAGCCGGACGAGCGCGGTCGCTGCTGGCTCGCCGACGATAGCTACGACAAGCTGTTCATCATTCGCGTGCCCACCATTGACGGCGGCACGGCCAGAGTGCAGCTGAGCACGATCGATCCACCCTGAAAGACGGCGTTCTTGCGCGCCCGCGCGCCCTGGAGTCAGGATGATTCAACTCGTACTGACTCGTACTGACTCGTACTATCTCGTATGATGCGGTGCATCGGTACGCCCGACACACCGGGTGGACTATCCGCCACCCACTCGCCGTCGCGCCGTTGCTCGATCAGCCATTCGAAGGCATCCGCCGAAATCGGCGTCCATGTCTCTCTGAACTCGACGGCCCGACCATCAGGATAATGACCGGTCCACCGGCGCTGTAACACACTACGCCCGCGATCCAGCACTGCCACGTCGCCGTGGAAGTACGCCCCATGGTAGAAGACACCAGTGATCGCGATCTGTCGGTGCACAGGATCCCACGCGATGATCCCCGTCACGAACTCCCCGGGCTCGTCTTCCCTGACCCACTGTCCCCGAAAGCGCAAGGCCTGCCCTCCAACTCCCCACTCGAGGAGAATCTCGCTCTGCATCGATCGGCCGGCTGCGTGCGTCGGGACGATGCGTCCCACATAGAACTCGAAGACCGCTAGTGAATCTTGTCGCACAGCGGGGGGACGCGCGAAACTCGGGCGGGATCTCGCAGGACTGGCGGGGATCAGCAGGGCCGGCAGTAAGATGAACCCCAGCGCCAACGCTCTCCTAATGCACTTTGGCGAGGAAGTATAGACATTCCATGGCGCCTTCGATCGTCGGATCGCCGGCGAAATCGCGAACTGCGTCGAGCACACGCTTCTTGGCTTTGGCATCAGCGGCATCCTCTGTCTGCTGCCCCGACATACGGTCGACTCTACCCGAACGACTCGAATACGCCTCCGCGAACATAGTCAGGACGCCTCGTAGGCGCTGCGCAGCCAGCCGATCAGCTCGTCATCGACCTCGTCGACCGAGCCGACCCGGACCCGGTGCGTCACCATCGCGTTGAAGCTTCCCGAGGCGTCGAGCCGCCCGGCCGGTGGTGTGCCGGTCAGCTTGATCCCGACATCCAGCCGCGCGGCCGCGGGCTGAAGCAGCGCGAACTGCTTCGAGCGGCGGAGGCTCACGTACGTCTTCTTCGGCGCGATCTCGACGTCCGATCCGAAACGGCGCACCTGATCGATGACCGCGTCGTAGATCGGCCGGACGGCCGCACGTGATCCGGTGTACTGCGCGTCGACGAGATCATCACCCGAACCCGCCGAGGCGGCGTCGGAGCGCAGCGCCTTGTGCGCGATCAGATTCGCATAGCCGTGGCTGACGTTGTGCTCGTCTTTGAGTAGCGCGACGACCTTACCATGCGCGGACAGGCCGCTCGACTTCACGACCGTGATCCAATCGTCGAGCGTTCGGCCGGTCTGCGCCGGCAGCCGCGCGATCATTGCAGCTTCCTGCTCTTCCGGTGACGCCATGTTTGCCTTCCTTAGCGTTGGGGTCCGCATCGACACGACGCGCCCGCACCTCGCCGGCCGAGTATGCGCGGCGGCCGCGGGTACAAGATGAGCGGCGGCGGCGAGGCGTATTGAACGTTTCTTACCGGTCCGGGCTGGAGCCAGGCCCTCTGCTCCGGTAGATTAAGTGCTATGGCTGGATTCGTATTCTTCACCTTTCCGCCGTCGCCAGCGATCGCGCCGTTCGTCGACAGCTACTGGGGCGTACGCGGATCGGCACACTATCACGTCGAGTCCGTTCTGCCCAATGGCGCGACGGAGCTGATGATCAACTTCGGGCCGCGGCAACGTGTGGTGGCGTACGGCGACCGGCAGGCCGATCAGGAGTTCCGGCGGGCCTGGATCGCCGGCATCCAGGACCAGCGCCTGGTTCACGCCTCGCCGGAGGGCGCTAACCACGTGGCGGCCCGGTTCCGCGCTGGCGGTGCGCACGCGTTCTTCGACCTGCCGATGGAAGCGCTGACGAACCAGGTGATCGAGCTCGAGGACCTCATCGGCGCGGACGCGTCGGATCAGTTATGGACGCGGCTGCGCGAAGCGGAGGACGACCAATGTCGCTGCCGCGTCCTCGAGAGCTGGCTGCTCGAGCGCCGCGTGATGGTCCACCCCTATTTCCACACGGTTCGGCAGGCGGTCGACATCCTGCGCACCAGCGCGTACCGCGCGCCCGTGGGCGAGCTCTGCGAGCGGCTCGGTCTCAGCAATCGCCACCTGATCAAGCAGTTCCGCCGGACCGTCGGCCTCGCGCCGAAGACGTACACCCGCATCGGCCGGTTTCGCGGAGTGATCGAGGCGTGCCGCGGCACGGACGACGTGCCGTGGTCCCGGATCGCGGCCCGATGCGGCTACGCCGATCAGTCGCACCTGATCCGCGAGTTTCGGCGGCTGGCGCTCGTCACGCCCGAGGAGTTCATCGCGGCGCGCACACCGGACGAGTCGAACGTCATCGTCGGATAAGCCGCCATACGACGGCGCATGACGGGGACACGGTGCGTGGTGCGAACGCCGTCGCACTGCGCGGCGGCCGCGCGGTCAGAAATATCCAATACGCGCGAGCTTTCGCGCCTGATACCTTCACGGTGAGATCGGCGCGAGCGACGCGTCCACGTACGGGGCGCGGCTGTCCCAGGGCCCGAGCACCGCGGGGGCGTCGGCTCGACCGGCGACTACGTGAAGGGCGATCGCGTCTCGCGATCCCGTGATGATGCACAAAGAGAGGATCGGATGCAGGCGTCTGAATCGTGCGAGCGACGGCGCGCCCGGCGTGCCTCCGCGTGTTTTATGCTGCTCGCGGCGGCGGGTTGCGCGACAT
>JBOHRM010000920.1:0-4646 GCA_050732715.1 Longimicrobiales bacterium | reverse complement strand
ACCTGCTGATCGACGCCTCGAACCCGGGCGCTTGGATGCTGCACTGTCACATCGCCGAGCACCTCGGGTCCGGCATGATGACGGTGCTGCACGTCGACCCGCCGGGCCCTTCCGGACAATAGGTCGCGCTCCCGGACTCGCCTGCTCCTTCACCTCTCTGCATCCGGATCACGCCCGCGCGAAGAGTAGGAATCGGGTGGCGGTACGGCGTTTCAATTCGCTGTCTGCAGCACGATGCGATACACCTCGCCGCTAGTAAGGTATGCGATATAGAGATTCCCGACAGCATCCTCGCCGAACGACACTGGGAATTCGGCGGAGCCTGTGTCGGGCGTTAACAGCGAATCGATGTTCGTCACGGTGCCCAAAGGATCAGCGGGGTCGAACATCCAGTAGTTGTCGTCAGCCGTATCGCCCGAGCTTCGCGAGTCCAAGAAGAAATACTTGCCTTGCAGTGACGGGTCGGGGCCACGATAAACATATCCACCGGTGACTATCGTGCCGCCAAATGGCCCAGTGGAGCGATTATAGTCGTACACCGGGTCGACGTTGCCGGCGGGAGGAGGGCCGCCGACGCCGCCGCTGGGCGTGGCAATCGTTCCTTCGCGGAGCCGCCAGCCGTAATTTTCGCCGCCCGTGCTGCTGGCTGGCTGGAAATCGATCTCTTCACGAGCGCTTTGTCCGACGTCACCGATCCACAGGTCACCTGTCAGGCGATCGAAGCTCGCTCGAAATGGATTGCGCAGTCCGTAAGCCCAGAGTTCGTCGTCGCCCGTCATTCCCACGAAAGGGTTGGTTGACGGGATCGCGTAATTTAGATCGGGGTCTCCTGGAAAGTCGTCGCCATTGACGTCGATGCGCAGCATCTTGCCGAGCAGGTTATCGGTAGTGTCCTGCGCGTTGCCGATGCCGCTCTTGTGTCCCGAGGCGTTATCGTTGCTACCCCCTCCGTCGCCGGTGGCGATGTAGAGGTAACCGTCGTTGGGGCTGAAGCCGATCCAGCCGCCGTTGTGGTTCGCTTGCGGCTGCGAGAAGCTAAGGATTTGTCGCAGGGAGCCAGGATCGGCAACGCTTGGGTCAGCCGACACTTCGAATTCGCGAATATGTGATATCGTCGTGTTGTCGGTCGTCACGTTGACGAAGAACTTGCGATGTCCAGGCATGCCCTCGCTGCTGTAGTCGGGGTGAAAGGCAAGTCCGAGAAACCCGCCCTCGCCTTGTGTGGAGATGCCGGCCATTGTGAGAAATGGAGTGGGCTCTAGCACCCCCGTGTTGAGATCGAGGATGCGGATGGTGCCGCCACGCTCGGCGATGAACAGCCGGCCACTGTCGCCTGGTGCGTGCGTGACAAATATCGGAGAGGTCAGTCCACTGGCCACGCGCTGCAGACCAAAGTCTCCCTCGACCTGGTAGGTCGCTATCTCGGGCTGTGGGCAAGGCCCCAACAGGGCAATCTCAACCTCTTCGCCTGGCAAGAAGCTGCCCTGCGGCGTCGTGATCGTGTTGGTGCCGTTGCCGCTGTATGTAGTGTCGGTGAAGGCTTGACCGCTCAGCGATCCGGTCACAGTGAAGTTGTTGGCTCCAATGCCGTATACTGCCGTATCGAACGTGGCTTGGAAGCTCGTCGTGGCAGGGATCACGCTGCCCGGGTTCGGACTGAACGACACATTGCTCCAGTCGGCATTCACGAGGAAGCCGCTCGCCGCGCCGGACGACCCACCGGTTCGCACGGCGCAGAGGGTGCGCAGGCCGCCGGAAAAGCCCGGTAGGCCGCCGCCCGGTACCAGCGTCACGGTATCGGCGCCCAGCGAGGTCGCGAGCGCCTCCAGGTCCGACTGGTCCGAGGGGCTCTGCTCCTGGGGACCCTGCGTGAGCCGCGTCTCGGAGTCGTCTACGGCGAGCATGAGTACGGTGAGGGATTCCGGATCATCGGCCGGAGCGGCCTGCAGCGGAATCGAGAACGCGAAGTCGATCTGACCGGCGAAGTTGCCCGCCGCAGGCGAGGCCGGCAGTGTACGCGTCGTGTTGCTGCCCACGAGGCGCACCACGAAGCCATAGGGGAACACGGTCGTCACGGCGGGCGGGGCGGCCACGGCCGCGACTTCGGCTTCTCTCAGGACCTGAAGGACATCCGGATGGGCCACGGTGAGCGTTGTACCGTCCGTCGTCATCATATCCGTCGGCAGCACGTCGAGCGCGAGCGCCGGAGGCGCGGGTGCTCCACCGCCGAGCAAGAACCGGCGGACGGCGGTCTGATTGACGGCGTTGTTCGTGCTCACGGCGAGAAAAGTGAGGTTGGTGCGCTCGGTATCGTGAGCCGCCTCGTTGCTTTGGGCGTTGCGCACCAAATAGGTCGCGCGCAAATACCTTATGCCGTCGAACACGAATTCGCTCTGCTCGTCGAGAAGCAGCTGGATCGTGCCGTTGCCCGAGTTGTCGGCATTCGCCGGCCGCGTGAGGTCGAGCGCGACGATGTCGCGGAGATCGCGAGAACGTTCGCGCTCGGCCCGCTGCTCTTCGAGGGCCGCGATCGTCGGGGCGGCGATCATGCTCGAGGACAGGTCGGGCGTGCCAATGCCTTCGAAGGTGAGCTCGACGAAACCGAGCACGCGGGGTTGCGCCGGGCGTGTCGCTTCAGATGCCGGCGCCACGCTGTCATCGACGCAGGCGGCGAAATTCGCCACTAGCACGAGAGCCGTCCAGTGGCTCGCCACACACTTCACGCTGCCGAATTTGGAGTACATGCGGACCTCTCCTGTAGCGTGGTCAAACGCTGCAGCACCGTCGCCGTGCCTAGCCGTCGATTTCGCCTGCCGTGCCGGCCTGCCCCCGCTCGCACAATGCTCGCGACCCGTCGCCAATCCTAGGTGAGCGGGTGGACCGCACGCGAGGAATATGCCGTTCCTGACTGCGGACCGTGGGTCGTCGCCCGCGAGCCTCGAGTCGGTGGTGCTGGTCTACACGACCCGGGCAACACGGGCCGCATCGAGGACGCGGTCGCACGGGCCGCGCTGGGGCTGGCGCGGAACGTCGTCTTGGACCTGCCGCTGACGCCGGAAGAGAACGCGCGCTACGTCGGCACCTACGACCTGGGCGATCTGGAGGTCCGGGTTCGAGGAGGACAGCGTGCTGATGGCGCAGGCGACGAACCAGCATGCACTGCGCATGAAGTACCAGGACGAGCACACGTTCGTGCTCGATGCGCCGCAGACGATCAAGCTGGTGTTCGAGCTGGAAGCAGATCGCGCGAGGGCGTTCACGCTGCACCAAGGCGACGTGGTCACCCGCGCGCCGCGCATCAATGGACAGTGGTCTGACGACCATCGTTGTGAGGGAACTGCTTGTGCGAGCCACGCTGGCGAACTTCTTGAAACCAAGCCGCTCCAGCGCTCGAATGACTTCGCGCGCTTTGAGGACCGGTGGGTCACCCAAGATTCAGGCCACCCCTATCTCCGCGGTTCCAACGAACTCGCTGCCTACATTATTCGGGCGGACCGCCGTACATGTGGAGGATCTCGGCTTTCAGCTCCAAGTGACTCAGCCCGCGCCGCGCCAAAGCCACAGCCGGAGCAGTCCCATCGTCGCGCAGTGTTGCCAGGAGTAGATGCTCGCAACCGTAATACTCGGTTTGAAGCTCTGTCGCTTCGATTTTAGCCATTTCGATCAGCGCGTCGTCAATCGAAGTCCACTGGCGCTCAGACGGTCCTTCGCGAGACTGAGCTGAAACAGGTAGCGCAGCTTTGAGATCGTTCTCGAGTTCCACAAGATCGACGCCGCGATTATATAGGGCGGCCACAGCCACGTTTGAACCTTCTTGCAGGACGCCAATTACTACGTGCGTGGGCGTTATCTGCTCGTGGCCGAGACGATCGGCGAGGTCGTGCGCGCGCGAAAGTGCATCGTGAGCACGCGTGGTCAGGTAAGGTCGTTGAGGTGTCAGCATGATTGAGACTGGTCTTGGCCTGTCTAACGTTGAAGGATCGGAGCGGCGGTCGTCGTCTCGCATGCGGACTGGACGAGCGTGGTCGCGAAAATACCGGAGCGTATGCATTGTCGCCACATCGGCACGGACTCCTAGGCCGACTTCCGTCCCGTCAGTTGCGGCCCGTCGGCTGACTAGCCGCATCGTCGACGCCAAACGACTGCAAGAATCAGGGTCCAGATCGAAGTTGCGAGCGGCTACTACTTGCTCGGCGTGATCCTCGAGGCGGTGACGGGCGTGCCGTACGCGCAACACCTGCGGGAGCGGATCTTCGAGCCGCTGGGGCTGGTGTCGACGAGCTACTGCGGGCACGAGGGCAGGGAGGTGCCGGTCGGGTACACGCCGGGCGACAACGGTCTGACGACGGCGCGGCTGCCGGACATGGCGTTCCCGGGCGCGGCGGGCGGGCTGTGCTCGACCGTCGAAGATCTGCTCGTCTGGCAGCGGGCGCTCGTCACGGGCGACGTCGTCGGTGCCGATTCCTACGAACGCATGACGATGCCGGCGAGCCTCGAATCGGGCGAGCCGATGACGTACGGCTACGGGCTGGGCGTGGACGAGCTCGAGGGCGAACGTCGAATCGTGCACGGCGGCGGCATCCCGGGCTACAACACGTATCTCTCGTACTACCCGGCGGACAGCCTCGGCATCGTGGTGCTGGTCA
>JBOHRM010000919.1:0-3690 GCA_050732715.1 Longimicrobiales bacterium | reverse complement strand
CGCACCGGTGGACTCGAGGGCCGGGGTGGACGCCTCGAGAATGGGCTCGTTGTGGCACAGGTAGCGCTCGCAGTGCTGATCGCATCGGGTGCGGCGCTGCTCATGCGAAGCGTCGCGAACCTGTATGCCGTCAATGCTGGCGTTCGCACGGAAGGAGTCGGCGTCGTGGATGTGACGATGGGTGGCGGTCTCTCGCTCGAGCGCCGCCAGCTGACGATTGATGAGCTGACCGCGGCGCTCGCCGAGTTGCCCGGTGTGCGCGCGGCGGCCGCCGTGCAGACGCTGCCGCTGCGGGGCGGCGGGTACGGCGTGACGATCAGCGTGCCAGGGCGTCCGATACCCGAAGGGATGTCGACGGAGTACCGGTACGTCACACCGGGTTATCTCGAGATCATGAGAATCACGTTGCTCGATGGGCGCATGATCACCGGGACAGACCGGGGCGACACGGAGCCTGTCGTTGTGATCAACGAGGCACTCGCCGAGGAATACTTCGCGGGTACGAATCCGATTGGGCAGCGCATCGGCGATTTCTCCCGTAGCGGCAAGCTCCCACTCGTAGTCGGCGTCGTGGCAAACGCCGCAGAGAGCCGCCTTACCGATCCACCGGAGCCCGTGCGCTACACCCCGGTTTCGCAGATGGCGTGGGTGGACGATGCGCTATCGCTGGTCTTTCAGGCCGCGCCTGGGGCCGACCCGGCAATTGTCCTCGACGCGGCGCGGCGCACAGTGCCGCGAGTCGCGCCGGGCGTCGCGGTGCAGGGGACGACGACGATGCGCCGCGTGCTCGACGCCGCGGTCGGTCCGGCGCGCCAGGTCATGCTACTGCTCACCCTGCTCAGCGGACTCGCGCTGACGCTCGGCGCGGTGGGCGTCTATGGCGTGATCGCGCACTTCGCGGCGCGCCGCCGGCGCGACTGGGCGATCCGCATCGCGCTCGGCCTGACCGGATCCGGTGTCATCGCTCACGTGGTCCGCCACGGCGCTCTCTTGGTGGCGGCAGGTATCGGGATTGGTGCGCTCGCCGCGACCGCACTTGCCCGGCTCCTCGCATCGTTGCTATACGGTGTGAGCGCGGCCGACCCGCTCGCGTTCGCCGCCGCGAGTGCCGTGCTGCTCGCGGTCAGCCTGCTCGCTGCCTTCATTCCCGCTTGGCGCGTCGCCATGACGGACCCGATGATCATGCTTCGTGAGCAATGAAGAGAAGTCCCACGTCAGACCACGTGCCGCTCGGCGCATTCGAGGAGCAGATCCTGATCGCGGTACTCCGTACCCGCGAAGAGGCGTACGGCATGGGCGTGCGTCGCGAGATCGAGCGGATCACCGGACGGGAGCTCGCGATCGGTGCCGTATACGCGACGCTCGACCGCGTCGAGGCGAAGGGTATGCTCCGTTCGACACGCCGGCGCAGCGAAGGAGGAGGGCCGACTCGCCGTGTGTTCGCAGTGACGGCGGCTGGCGTGCGCGCTCTCGCCGCTACCCACGCGATGCGCGAGCGCTTGTGGCAAGGCGTTGACCTGCCGCGATCGCCAACCCGTTCGTGAATAGCATTCCAGCCGAACGGCGTTGCCATTGCTCACGTCCCGCGAATTTTCGAAGTCACCCCGTTCCATGGAGTGCATTTTTGGGGCAGAGCTCGATCGATTCGCGTGGGCTGGTGGTGGACTGCTCTCGGCGCGCCTGCAACCTTCCTTGATTAGTATCACCCTCGGTTCGTCGCACCGGGTGAGCCCGGCGGTTGCCTTCCCTGCCCCCTGGCGCAACTCTTCCTCCCGAACATAATCGCTCACTTGCCGATGATCGGCAAGTTGTTTATCATCGGTAAAAGCAGGTCGCTAAGCGATTATGCACAGGAAAGGTCTCTTGATCGGACTCGATGTAACCAACTTCTGGCAGCCGTACGGGCTACGGCGCGACCCTTTCTTCCAAGAGCCACTCGAGGTTAGCCCGCAGGCTGTGTTTCCGGTTCAGACGCTCTTCGTTGGCCGTCAGGCGGAGCTTGCGCGAATTGGCCGAGCCATCGGCGGAAGCGACCCGTCGCGCACAATCGTCGAGGGACACGCGGGAGTCGGCAAGACCAGCTTTGTCAACGCTCTCAAGGCGGCCGTAGCGGCCAGCGGACTCCTCGTGCACGGGCAGCCAATCCGGATCGACGACGGAGGCACCCCGAATCGCTTCCTCAGCGAAGTCCTTCGTGTGCTGGTGCGGACACACAGTCTCCGTCGTGGGAAGGATTCCGAGTTCTGGAAGAGCGCCGCCCGGCTGGTCGAGGGTGGTGTGCGTTTCTCAGGGGGCGTGACCGTTGCCGGTACCGGTGTGCAGGTGGAACGCGAGCGCCTGGCCCCGGAGATCGGGCACGGCAATTTGCTGGATCGCGTCGGCGAAGCCCTGCACCACCTCCGTAAGGAGTTCGGACAGAGCATCCTCCTACACGTCAACAACCTTGAGAATTTGGAGATCGAGCCGACCGACACCGCGGCAAGTCTCATGCAAACCGTGCGCGATCTGTTCGCTTACCCGGGGGCGCACTGGTTGATGGTTGGCGCCACAGGGATTGAAGAGGCAGTTTTTCGGAGAACCGACCAAGTAAGCGGCTTCTTTCCCCACGCCGTCGTCCTCGCCCCGCTCAGCGTTGCGGAGATCCGACAGGTCATGGACCGCCGTTATGAGCATCTCCGTATCGAGGGCATGGACGTGGTCCCGCCTGTCGAGATCGATGCCGTCGCAGATCTTTATGACCGATATCATGGCGATCTCCGGAACTTCCTTCGTTTGCTGAGCGAAGCCTCGAATCTGCTTCTCGGCATCGACGGGGTTCAGCCGTTGACGGAGCTGCAGATCCTGCGGACCATGAATCAGGAGTATCGCGACCGGGTGATTCGGCAGCTGTCTGAAGACGACTACGTTTACCTCCAGACCCTGGCGCGGAAAGGCGGGGACCGCCCGGAAGGATTCCGAGTCACTGAGGTGAAGGAATGGCTCAACGTCTCCCTGGCAGGTGCAAGCGGAATCGTGGATCGAGTCCTGGGCGCGCGCATGCTGGTAAGAGTGGGGCGCTCCGGCAAAAGCGTCTATTACCAGCTAACCGGAGCGGCATCGGTAGCGACCGATCCGGTCGGGGCAGGGCAGTGACCGGAATTCCCTATCTGCACCCCGCCCTGTTTTGAAACAGGATGCCCGCCATCGCCGTCCTTGTTCGAAACTGGACCCCCAAATCACGTGCAGGTACCTGTAGCGCAGGATTTCTTGCGGTCAATCGGATTCGGCCTTGCAGCTCTCGAGCGGCTGCTGGAGGTGGGCGCCGTGCCCGACATCGCGGCGGACTCCGTGTTCGCACCGCTCAGCACGGCGCCCGCGTTCCAGGTGCTCGAGGCGGAGTTCGAGCGGAACGCCACGCCGATCCTTCGCGGCCAAGCTGCGTTCTCGCTGCCAGACGCCGACCTGGTGCCGGAGGCGCTGACGTGGGATCCGGCGCGGCGTCGCTGGCTCATCGGGTGCCTCGCCAAACGCAAGATCATCGCCGCGAACGATGGCCGCCGGCACGCCGAGGTGTTCCTCGAGCGCATCCTGCCCGAGCGCAGGACGTCGTGGTTCAGATCGCGCACTTCGCAGGCGGCGGGCCGGGGTACACCGACGAGGCGCTGGCGGTGTACGCCGATGCCATCGCCGCAGGCGACGCGCGCACGCGCA
>JBOHRM010000918.1:0-3793 GCA_050732715.1 Longimicrobiales bacterium | reverse complement strand
GTTCCGAGTTGCGAATCGGAGTTAGGGGCGGGAGGGTGAACGCGCGAACTCGCACCTCACCAACGCGCCAACTCATTCACGGCGCATCCAGGCGGCCCAGCGCAGGTAGCGCTCGAGCTCGCCGGGCTCGGGAACGCGCCCCTCGCCGCCGTACGCGGTGTGAAGCCTCCAATCAAGATAGTCGCGCGAGGGCAGCGGCAGGAACGGCGGCCGCCTGTACCAGCCGCGCGCGCGGAACCGCCACGCTGCGCGGATCAGCGGAACCACCAGGCGCGGCCGGCGCAGCACGCTCGCCGCAATACGCAGCAGCATCACGCTCGGAACCCGCAACTCAGTCCTTCATGCCGCTCGCGCGGCACCACCAATCGATGAAACGTGTTGGCCGGTAAGGGATTCTCTCGCTAAGGCGCCAAGCTCGCCAAGGGTACGCCAAGATCGCTCGTCAACGATCTTCGCGTTCCCTTTGCGCCCTTTCCGCCTTTGCGAGAGAATCCCTACCACTGCCGTGCCATCAACCATCGGGTTTTCGAGTCAGGAACGCGATCCGATCGGTGGAGTCTTGCGCCTCGGAAGAGTTCTGAATCCCGCGATCCGGAAATGATCATCCATCGTGATCACATCCGTCATGCGGCGCTGGCGCATCACCGTGAAACTCGTGCAGTCCGTGAACGAATACGCCTGGTCGTGCTGCTTTCGGAACGCCGCCTTCGCCCTATCGAATCGGTCTGGGCCGATCCATTCCAGATCGAGCGCAGCAGTTCGGTCCAGAAGATCAAGTAGGCGGATCGCCGCCAACGACCCCGCCCGCGCCTTTGCGAGCGTACACGATTCATCAATAACATAATCTGTCGAAACGAGGCGAGCGCCGTCCTTGATCAGGTGCTCGACCAGCATCGCGGTCCGACCATGCTCGGGTTCACGCCGGTCGATCAGCGTGTACCAACCCCAGGTGTCGACAAAGACGCTACGGGCCATAAACGAGCCGGTCGATCTCCTCGTTCGTCAGCGGGTGTCCCGGCCCATCGACCGCGAAATCGTCGACACGGAGCAACGGATCATCGTCCGGAACGACTGGCGCCTCCGGGACTACGGGCTCGAGACGTGCAACGGCCTCTCCCCGATACGTCAACAGCAGTCGTTCCCCACGCCGCAGCGCTGCGACCGCGGAGCGCGTGTTGCGCCGGAATTCCAACATGGTCATCTCTTTCATGACTCGAAGTTAAACTTGAAGTTCAACTTGTCAAGCGTCGACACGAGTATGAACCCTCGGCTGGGGATGGCCGGTATTGAGGCAACCGGTGCGGCGATTCAAGGTTGCGGGGGTCAGATGCCTGCGCAATGCTGTCGGGCAAGGGGCCCGGTCGGATTCTGAATCGACAAGGGTCATCGTAAGGTTGGAATAGCGCGTTGACCGGGGCTCGCAGCGGACCAACGGGCGAATCGACCGTTTGGCACGGCATCGCGAACCAGATATAATAAGGGGGTGTCGTCGGCCGCGAAGACGAGGATAAGTCATTGCTGTGGCGCCGCTTGACAGGATAGACACTCGGTCGGGCGGCACCGGCGCCGGCGGGCCGCGCCAGAACCCCCAATCGCACCGCGAGGAGCCAGGCGCGCGCAGGCGCGCACGCGCATTGCGATCGAAGGGCGAGACGATGGCGACGAGAACGAGAACGGCGAGACGGCCGCAGGGCGCTCGCTTCGAAAACGATAAGCTGCTCGGCTTCTTCCGGACCATGGTCACGGCCCGCCGGATCGATGACCAGGAGATCCTGCTGAAGCGGCAGAACCGCATCTTCTTCCAGATCTCGGGTGCGGGACACGAGGCCGTGCAGGTGGCGACCGCGGATCACCTGCGGCCGGGCTCGGATTGGTTCTACTTCTATTATCGAGACCGCGCGCTCACGCTCGGGCTGGGCGTGACGCCGTACGAGCAGCTGCTGCAAGCAGTCGGAGCCGAGGCGGATCCTGCGAGCGGCGGCCGACAGATGCCCGCGCACTGGGGTCACCGCCGGCTGCGCATTGCGAGCACGTCGTCGCCCACGGGCACGCAGTTCATTCAAGCCGTCGGCTGCGCGGAGGCGGGTTGGCGTGCGTCGGTGGATGCCGCGATCGCGGCGGCGATCGACGACGTCGAGGACGACGAGATCGTCCTTTGCACCACGGGCGAGGGACAGACGTCGGAGGGCGAGTTCTGGGAGGCGCTGAACACCGCGTGCAACCTCGCGCTCCCGGTCGTGTTCCTGGTCGAGGACAACGGCTACGCGATCTCGGTCCCGGTAGAGGTCAGCACTGCCGGAGGCAATATCAGCAAGCTGGTGTCGGGGTTCCCTGGTCTGTTCATTCAGGAGTTCGACGGGTGCGATGTGTTCGCGAGCCACGAGGCCGCGGGCCGCGCTGTCGCACATTGCCGCGCGCGCAAGGGCCCGGCGTTCCTCCATGCCCACGTGATCCGGCCATACTCGCACTCGTTGTCGGATGACGAGCGGCTCTACCGTCCGGAAGATGAACGGCGCCGCGAAGTGGAGCGCGACCCGATCACGGTGTTCCGGCGCTACCTCATCGAGAACGATGTGGCGAGCGAGCAGGACCTGGCTTCGCTCGAGAAAGAGGTCGAGGCGGAGGTGAAGGCAGCATCGGACAGCGCGCTCGAGCAGCCGCAACCGGCGTCCGAGACGGCGATGCTGCACCTCTACTCGCCCGACGTCGATCCGACCTCATCCGCGTTCGACACGGAGGACCGCCCCGATTTCCGCGGCGGTGAGACGACGATGGTCGACCTCATCAACGTAGCGTTGCTCACGGAGATGGAGCACGACCCGCGGATCGTCGTGTTCGGCCAGGACATCGCCGACGTGAGCCGCGAGCAGGCGCTCGAAAAGGTGAAGGGCAAGGGCGGCGTGTTCAAATGCACGTGGGGCTTGCAGCGCCGGTTCGGCGCGAACCGCGTGTTCAATGCGCCGCTCGCAGAGGCGAACATCGTGGGCCGCGCGATCGGTATGGCGATGCGTGGGCTCAGGCCGGTGGTCGAGATCCAGTTCTTCGATTACATCTGGCCGGCGATGATGCAGATTCGCAACGAGCTCGCGACAATGCGCTACCGCTCGGGTGGCACGTGGGACGCGCCCGTCGTCATCCGCGTCGCGTACGGCGGCTATCTGCGCGGCGGCGCGATCTATCACTCGCAGACCGGCGAGACGCTGTTCACGCACACGCCCGGCCTGCGGGTGGTGCTGCCCGCAACCGCGCTGGACGCGAACGGCCTGCTGCGCACCGCGATCCGATGCGAGGACCCGGTCCTGTTCCTCGAGCACAAGCACCTCTACCGCCAGGTCTACAACAAGGGCCGCGACCCCGGCCCGGACTTCATGATCCCGTTCGGCAAGGCGAGGCTCGTGCGCGAAGGCGCAGACATCACCGTGGTCGCATGCGGCGCGCTCGTGAAGCGTTCGCTCGACGCGGCGCGCATCGCGGAAGAGCGTGGCATCGACGTCGAGATCATCGACCTGCGCTCTCTGAACCCGCTCGACATGGACCGGGTCGCCGCCTCGGTCCGGAAGACGAACCGTGTGATCGTGGCGCACGAGGACTCGCTCTCGTGGGGTATCGGCTCCGAGATCGCCGCGCGCATCGCCGGTGATCTGTTCGAGTACCTCGACGCGCCCGTCCGCCGCGTCGCCGCGCTCGACACCTTCGTCGGCTACGCGCCCCGCCTCGAAGACCACATCCTCCCGCAAGTGGACGACGTGGCGCGCGCCATCACCGAGCTTTACAGTTACTAGGAAAGGATTTA
>JBOHRM010000917.1:0-3622 GCA_050732715.1 Longimicrobiales bacterium | reverse complement strand
CCGCCGGTGTGGATGTCGAAGCTCTCGCCGAGCTCGGCGATGCTCATCGCCGAGCATTCGATGTGCCAGCCGGGGCGGCCCTGGCCCCACGGCGTGGGCCAGCTGGCGCCGGTCTCGGCGTCGGCGTTCTTCGACGCCTTCCAGAGCGCGAAATCGCGGGCGTCGTTCTTCGAGTATTCGTCGGCATCGATCCCGCCGGCGCGTGCCGCGAGGCCGGCGCCGGTACGCGTATCGACATGCTCGATGCGGGACAGCCGCCCATAAGACGGGAACGACGAGATGTCGAAATAGACGGAGCCGTCCTTCACGTACGCGTGCCCGCGCTCGATCAGCCGCTCGACCATCTCGACCATCTCGGCGATGTGCTCGGTCGCGCGCGGGTACGCATCGGCCGGGAGCACGCCGAGCGTCTCGAGGTCGGCGAAGAACGCCTCGCTGACGGGCCCCGTCACAGCCTCGATGCGCACGCCCTCGCGGCGCGCAGCGTCGATGATCTTGTCCTCGACGTCGGTCAGGTTCATGACGAACCGGACCACGAATCCCTTCCATTCGAGGTAGCGATGCAGCACATCGGAGAAGAGGAACGCTCGGAAGTTGCCGATATGCGGCGCGCGGTAGACGGTCGGCCCACACGTGTAGATGCCGACGCGAGGCGGATCGATCGGCTCGAACGTCTCGAGCGAGCGCGTGAGCGTGTTGTAGAATCTCATGACGGAAAATGATAAATGCGAAATGATGAATGCGAAATGATGGGGAGCGTCGCCGGCGGAGACCTGACCCGCACTCGGTCATTCATCATTCATCATTCATCATTCATCATTTGATGTGCCGGATCTCGGTGACGCGCCACGCGTCGTCCTCGAGGGTGAGGCCGAGGAAGACCTTTGATTGTTCGGGCTGCGTGGTGCCGCGCGAGCGGGTGGTCCAGGTCACCTCGATGAAAGCGCGTCGAGGTGAGCCGGCGAGCTCGCGGTGGATGCCGGCGCGCGCGTCGACGGTTTCGAGGCTCTCGAACAGCTTGCGCAGCGCGGCGGCGACCTGTCGAGCGGAGAGCGGACCGACCTGCACGCCGCTGATCTGGAGCGAGACGCCCTGGCTCGAGGCGAGTGACGCGATCTCGCCGGCGTCGGCCTGATTCCAGGCGCGGGTGATGTGCGCGACGAGCGGGTCGAGGTCCTGCGCGCGGACCGACTGCGCGGCGAGAAGGATGCCGGACGCGACGAGCAGCGCGCGTTTCATCGCGTCACCTGCGGCTCGGCCGCCTCGGCGAGAATCTGCTCGACCACGCCGAGCCGGTCCTCGGCCTCGAGGATCGGGCGGCCGACGACGAGGTAGTCCGCGCCGTCGCGCGCGGCCTCGGCGGCGGTCGCGATGCGCGCTTGATCCGCACGCCGATCGTCCTCTGGGCGGATGCCCGGTGTCACGACGAGGAACTCGGGGCCGAGGCGTCGCTTGAGCACGCCGACCTCGAGCGGCGATGCGACGACGCCGTGCAGCCCCGCCTCGGCCGCGAGCGACGCGAGTCGCGTGACCTCGTCGCGGATGGACCGCACGTTGCGGCTCCAGACCGCCTCGACGTCGACCCGCGCGAACGACGTGAGCACGGTCACGCCGAGCAGCCGCGGCCCGTCGTCTCCGACGGCGTTGCGCGCGGCGCGCATCATCGCGGTGCCGCCGGCCGTGTGCAGCGTCAGCAGCTCGACGTCGAGCGTGGCCGCGGCTTCGGCCGCACGCGCGACGGTGCTCGGTATGTCATGATACTTCAGGTCGAGGAACACGCGTTTGCCGCGCGTTCTCAGCTCGCGCACGACCTGCGGACCGACGCGCGTGAAGAGTGGTGAGCCGACCTTGTAGAACGAGACCGTGTCGCCGAGCTCGTCGACGAGGCCGAGCGCGGCGCCGCTGGACGGCAGATCGAGGGCGACGATGAGATTCGCCATTTATCCTGGTTCCGAGTTTCGGGTTTCGGGTTGCGGGTTTCGTACGAGAACCGACCCGCAACGCGCAACCGAGGACGGCGCAGTCGACCGAGGTCGGCGAAGGGGTTGGGCCGGGCGGAGTGGGGAGCCCACCCGTAACCCGCCGACCGCTCCGCGTACAGCCGCGCGCCGTGCCGCATCAGATCGTGCCGCAGCCGACGAGCTCGCCAATATCTCGGACATTGAACGACTCCACGTGACTCCGCAGCCCGGAGGTTACACGGGCCGCGGCTCTAGGGTCCGCGAAGCTCGCCGTGCCGATCTGCACGAGCGAAGCGCCCGCGAAGATATACTGCAACGCGTCCTCGGATGTTCGGACGCCGCCGGCGCCCAGGATCGGCACGCTGACGCGACGGCGGGCCTGCCAGACCGCGTGCACGCCCATCGGCAGCACGGCTGGCCCACTCACGCCGCCCGGGCCCGCGCCGAGCACCGGCCGGCGTGATGCAATGTCGAAGAGCAGGCCGGGGAACGTGTTGATGAGCGTCAAGCCGTCGGCACCTTCGGCGACGGCGATCTCGGCCATGCGCCCGATGTCCGGCACGTTCGGCGCGAGCTTGACGATCAGCGGCCGTCGCGTCGCGGCGCGCGCGGCGCGCACGACCTCGGCGAGCAGGTCCTCGCGGCACGAGAAAATCGCGCCGCCCTCCCTCACGTTCGGGCACGACACGTTCAGCTCGTATCCCAGGAAGCCCGGCGCATCATCGAGGCGGCGGATGATGTCGGCATATTCGCCGACGGCGCTCCCCGCCACGTTCACGAGCACGTGCGCACGACGCAGCCGGCCCGCGAGCCAAGGCAGCTTCTCGCGCAGCACCTCCTCGACCCCGGCGTTCGCGAGACCCACCGAGTTGAGCATACCCGCGCCGAACTCGCTCACGCGCAGCGCGGCGTTGCCCGCCCGCGGCGAGACCGTCACCGCCTTCGTGACCAGCCCGCCCAGCTCATCGAGCTCGAGATAGCCCGCCATCTCGGCGCCGTAGCCACACGTCCCGCTCGCGAGCAGCACCGGGCCCTGGAACTCGACGCCGAACAGGGATTGGGATAACCGCATCACCGGCTAACGCGAGCCGGCCCAGAGACCGCCGTGGCGGGCGAAGAAGTCGTCCACGGCATCCGCGAGCGCCCACGCGATCTTCTGCTGGAACGCGGCGGTCCCGAGCAGCCGTGCCTCGGCGGGGTTCGAGATGAACGCCGCTTCGACGAGCACGGCAGGCATCAGCGCGCCAACGAGAACGCGGAAGCCAGCGCGTTTGACGCCGCGGTCGGGTCCCGAATGGAACCCCGCCAGGTTCGTCTGCACCACACCCGCGAGATCGTTCGAGGTCCGGACGTAGAAGTCGTTGCGGATGTCGTTGAGGATGTGACCGACGGCGTCATCTTCGGGACGCTGGTCCTCGTATTCGACGGCGGCGTTCTCCATCTCGGCGACGCGGCGCTCGTCATCGGTACGTGCGTCCGAGAGGAAGAACGTCTCGAAGCCGCGCACGTCGGTGGAGCGGTGCGCGTTGGCGTGGATCGAGAGGAACAGACCGGGCCGCTCACCCTTGAGCCGGTTCGCGATGCGTGACCGGTCATCGAGCGCGATCAACGTGTCTCCCGTGCGCGTGAGGTGCACCTCGTACCCGCGATCGGTCAGCAGT
>JBOHRM010000916.1:0-4159 GCA_050732715.1 Longimicrobiales bacterium | reverse complement strand
GTGCTCGGCCGCGATTTCGAGGTCCGCCAGGTCGTCGATATCCTGACGCGCCGCCGGCAGAACAATCCGATCCTGGTGGGCGAAGCGGGCGTAGGAAAAACCGCGGTGGTCGAGGGCTTTGCCATGCGCATCGTCGAAGGTGATGTGCCGCCCGTCCTGCGCAACGTCGACATCCGCACGCTCGACCTCGCACTGCTCCAGGCCGGCGCCGGTGTGAAGGGCGAGTTCGAGAACCGGCTCAAGAGTCTCATCGAGGAGGTCCGCGGCTCGGCGACGCCGATCATCCTGTTCATCGACGAGGCGCACACCATGATCGGCGCGGGCGGCCCCGCGGGTCAGAACGATGCCGCGAACCTGCTCAAGCCCGCGCTCGCGCGTGGCGAGCTGCGCACCATCGCGGCGACGACGTGGTCCGAATACAAGAAGTACTTCGAGACGGACCCCGCGCTCGCGCGCCGCTTCCAGCTCGTCAAGGTCGAAGAGCCGAGCGAGGACAAGTGCACGCTCATGATGCGCGGTGTCGTCCCAGCGCTCGAGCGGCATCACAACGTGCGCATCATCGATGACGGTGTGAACGCCGCCGTGCGGTTGTCACACCGCTACTTGCCTGACCGTCAGCTCCCGGACAAAGCCGTGAGTGTGCTTGACACCGCGTGCGCACGACTCTCGCTCGGCCAGAACGCCACGCCCGCCGCCGTCGAGGACGCACGTCGCGTGCTCGACGATCTCGACGTTCAGCAGCGCGTGCTCGAACGCGAGGTCGCCGTCGGCGTAGACCATTCCGAACGGCTCGGGCAGATCGCGGTGTTGCGTGCCGCCACGGATGCGCGGCTCACGGCATTGACCGAACGCTGGAATCGCGAACGCGAGCTGGTGGCCCGGGTCCGTGAACTCCGTGATCAGCTCGAGCGGATCGCGCTCGGTGCAACCTTGTCGCAGTCGGAAGCCGGCAAGGACCCCTCTCCCCAGCGGGGGGAGGTTGGGAGGGGGGCGGCAGCAGAAGCCGCCGACGTCCACGCTCCGCCCGACGCGGGCTACACCGCGCCGACCGGCGATGGCGCGGGTGATACGGACGATGCCGCGCCGACCGGCGATGGCGCGAGCGACGCGGCCGCGGCGGCGCCCAGCACCGAAGCGTTGCGGCATGAGCTGGATTCGCTGAACCAGGAGCTCGAGGCGTTGCAAGGCGAGGAGCCGCTGATCCCGATCGTGGTCGATGCCGAGCTGATCGGCCAGGTCGTCTCCGGCTGGACCGGCATACCGGTCGGTAAGATGCTGCGCGACGACGTGGCCGTCGCGCTCGAGCTGGAGCAACATCTCGGCCGGCGCGTCATCGGGCAGTCGCACGCGCTCGAGATCGTCAGCCATCGGATTCGCACGTCGAGGGCCGGCATCGAGGATCCGAACAAGCCGGTCGGCGTGTTCCTGCTCGTCGGCCCGAGCGGCGTCGGCAAGACCGAGACCGCGCTGGCCGTTTCCGACCTGCTCTACGGCGGCGAGCACAACGTCATCACCATCAACATGTCCGAGTTCCAGGAAGCGCACACCGTGTCGACGCTGAAGGGCTCGCCGCCCGGATACGTCGGCTACGGCGAGGGTGGCGTGCTGACCGAGGCCGTGCGTCGTCGCCCGTACTCCGTTGTGCTGCTCGACGAGATCGAGAAGGCGCATCCCGACGTGCTCGAGCTGTTCTTCCAGGTGTTCGACAAGGGGCGTATGGAAGACGGCGAAGGTCGCGAGATCGACTTCAAGAATTGCGTCATCATCCTGACCACCAACGCCGGCACCGAGACCATCATGAACCTGACCGCGGACCCGGAGACGATGCCGCGGTCCGACGGTCTGATAAAGGCGCTGAAGCCCGAGCTCGATCGCACGTTCAAGCCGGCGTTCCTCGGTCGCACCGTCGTCATCCCGTACTTCCCGGTGCGGGACGAGGCGCTGCGTCAGATCATCGTGCTGAAGCTCAGGAAGATTCAGCGTCGACTCGAAGAGACGCATCGCATCCGCCTGGTCGCGGATGACGCTGTCATCGACACGGTCGCGGCGCGCTGCACGGAGGTCGAGAGCGGCGCGCGTAACATAGACAACATCCTGACGAACACGCTGCTGCCGGCGGTCTCGCGTCTGCTGTTGGAGTCGCTGGTGGGCGGCACCAAACCGAGCGCGATTCGTGTGAGCGTCGACGATCAGGGCGATTTCGCGTACTCGGTCGAGAGCACCGCCGCGCCGGATCTGGCGGCGGATAGCCCTGCACTGACCATTGAGCCGTCCCTATTCCCCTCTCCCCCCGAGGGGGGAGAGGGTCAGGGTGAGGGGGTTGAACCGGGCTTACCCGTTTAGCAACGAAGCGAGGCCGATATGGTAACCGTTCCCTTTACGCAGTTGAATCGCCCGATCCGCGTCGATACCGAGCTCGGTCCGGACGTATTGCTGTTGACCGGCTTCAACGGCACCGAAGCCGTGTCCCGACCTTTCGCCTTCCAGCTCGATCTCCTGTCGATCCATCCCGACGTAGATCCGGCCGCGCTGCTGCGTAAACCCGTGCTTGTCACCGTCCGGCTTGACAACGGCGAGAAGCGTTACGTCCATGGGTTGTGTAGCCGTTTCTCCCAGGGCCATCAGCGAGACAGCCTGACGAGTTACCGCGCCGAGATCGTGCCCTGGCTCTGGTTCCTCCAGCTGTCCCGCGAATCGCGCATATACCAGAACCTGACGGTGCCCGAGATCATCGAACAGGTTTTCCAGCGGCTCGGCTACTCGGACTTCGACAACCGGCTGCGGCGATCCTACCTGCCGCGAACCTACTGCGTGCAGTATCGCGAAACGCATTTCGACTTCATCTCTCGGCTCGCGGAGGAAGAAGGCATCTTCTATTTCTTCGAGCACACGGAGGAGAAGCACGTCCTGGTCCTGTGCGATGACAACAACGTGAGCGAGCCTGGCCCCGCCGCCGAGACCGCGCGGTTCACCATGGAGGACTCACGCACGCAGGAAGTAATCTGGGCGCTCGAACGTGAGCACGCCGTGCACATCGGCATGGTTACGCTGTCGGACTATGATCCGCTTCAGCCGACGCTCGATCTGGAGCGCAGCGAAGGCGAGGCGGAGTTCGAGGAGGTGTACGACTATCCGGGCCGCTACACGGAGCCCGAGGCCGGCGAGCACCTGGCGCGCATCTGGCTTGAGGCGGAGGAAGCTGAGCGGCAGCTCGTGCGCGGCGAGGGAAATGTACGCGGCCTCGTGCCCGGCTACCATTTCACGCTTAGCGAGCACTACCGCCGCGACCTGAACACGAAATACGTGGTCACACAGGTCCAGCATCTCGCGTCGTCAGGCCAGTTCCGCGCGTGGGAAGCCGATACGCCGCTGGACTACCGCAACACGTTCACCGCGATTCCGCACGACGTGCCGTACCGGCCGCGCCGGCGCACGCCGCGGCCGCTGATCCACGGTTCGCAGAGCGCACTGGTCGTAGGTCCGCCGGGCGAGGAGATACACGCCGACAAGTATGGCCGGATCAAGGTGCAGTTCTACTGGGACCGTGACGGCCAACGCGATGAGAACAGCTCGTGCTGGATTCGCGTTACCACGCCCTGGGGCGGCAAAGGCTATGGCTCTGTTTCGATCCCGCGCATCGGCAATGAAGTACTCGTCGCGTTCGAGGAAGGCGATCCGGACCGGCCGATCGTTATCGGCAGCGTCTACAATGCGGACCAGATGCCTCCCTTCGAATTACCCGGCGCCGGCATCCAGATGGGCATGAAGTCGCGCAGCTCGCCCGGCGGCGGCGGCAACAACGAGATCACCATGACGGACACGAAGGGGAAGGAGCTTCTCAATATCAATGCACAGTATGACATGAAAACGACCGTCGGTCACGATGACACCCAGAGCGTGACAAATGACCGCAAGGTCACCGTCGACGGTACCCATACGGAGACGATCAAGAAGGACGCAAGCATTACGATCTCGGAGGGCAATCTCACGCTGAGCGTGGTCGATGGCACAGCCGATATCAACGTTAAGAAGGCTGTCGGAGAGAAGTTCGACGCCACGCAGACGACGACCGTCAAGAAGAAGATTACCATCTCATCGGAGGAGGCGGACGTCCACGTCAAAGCGGCCACGGAAATCAAGCTTGAGGTCGGAAATAGCT
>JBOHRM010000915.1:0-8869 GCA_050732715.1 Longimicrobiales bacterium | reverse complement strand
CCGGCAATACGCGCTTCAACGTGTCCGGCAATTTCTTCAATCAGACCGGCACCGCAGTCGGGCTCGAGTATACGCGGACCACGGGCAGCGCTTCGATCGATCATGTGCAGGGCCGCCTCCGCCTCGGCGTTACCGCCCACTTCGCGCGCTCGCTCCAGGTCGTGAACGGCGGCGACGGGCTTTGGGGTGCCGCGCGGCAGCAGATGGGGTTCGGGACACCGCGTGACGCGGACGGCGTACTGATCACCAATCCCGACGGCGACCCGCTGGCGTACAACCCGCTCAAGCTGGTCGAGGGGCGAGTGAGCGAGAACCGGCGCGACCGCGTTTTTGCCTCGGCGTTCGCCAACCTCAATCTGGCGGACGGCATCGACCTGCGCGTGAACTTCGGCCCGGACTACACGCACAGCAGCGCGGGCAACTTCACGGGCGCGGACGTCCAGTTCGGCGGCGCCTCGTTTCGCACGGCGTCGTACAACCAGAGCACGAACTTCCAGTACATAGTCGACAACCTGCTGCAGATCAGCCGTGATTTCGGTGCGGCCCACCATGTGGATGCCACGCTGCTCTACGGCATCCAGAAGTCGCGCAACGTGTTCGGCAACACGAGCGCGCAGAACATCCCGTATGACGAGGCGCTGTACTACGCGATCGGCCAGGGCGACAACTTCCAGGCGTCGTCGGGCCTGACCGAGACGGATCTGCAGTCGTACATGGGGCGCGCCGTGTACACGCTCCTCAACCGTTACACCATAATGGGTGCGGTCCGCCGGGACGGCGCCAGCGTGCTGGCTCCGGGCAACAAGTGGACCACCTTCCCGACCGTGGGTGTGGCCTGGCAGCTGGGTGACGAGCCGTTCATGGATCGGTTTGACTGGCTGAGCAGCCTGAAGCTGCGCGCGAGCTGGGGCAAGACCGGCAACGCGGCGATTGCCGCGTACCAGACGCAGGGCGCACTCTCGAACGGCAAGCTCAACTTCGGCACGACGACGGCGCCGGCGTACTACCCGGACCCGAACAATCCGGCCAACCCCGACCTGACCTGGGAGAAGACCACGAAGAGCGATGCGGCGGTCGAGTTCGGCCTGTTCGCCAACCGCGTCACCGGCAGCATCGACCTGTACCGGGAGAACACGACCGACCTGCTGTTGAGGCGAAGCCTGCCGGGCACGGCCGGCTACAGCTCGGCGCTGCAGAACATCGGCTCGACGCGGAACTCGGGTATCGAAGTGCAGCTCTCCACCGTGAACATCGATGACTGGCACGGCCTACGCTGGCAGACGGACATCAACTGGGCGCACAACAAGAACGAGATCACGGACCTGGCCTTCTTTTCCGACGCCACGGCCTGCCCGGCGGCGGCGCCGCGCTGCGACGCGAACAACGGCTGGTTCGTGGGTCTGCCGATCAACACCGGAGGCCAGACGAATCCGCTCAATTCGAACGGTGCCTTCACGGGTGACGCGCAGCGCCGGACGTGGTTCGACTACCAACAGGTGGGTGTCTGGCAGACCGGTGAAGAGGCCGAGGCGGCGGTGTACGGTTCGAAGCCCGGCCAGATACGCATCCTCGATCTCAACGACGACGGCGTGGTCAACGCCCAGGACAGGGTCCTCCAGGGCAACACCTATCCGAAGTGGACCGCCAGCATCTACAACCGCATCTCATACCGGGGCTTCGACCTGTCGGTCCTGGCCAGCATCCGGTGGGGCTACACGATCTGGAACACCTTCCTGCCGTCGCTCTTCGGCCGCTTCGGCCAACTGCAGGCGGACTACTGGACGCCGACGAACCCGCACAATGTGAACCCGTCGCCGAACCTGAACGGGAACCCGATCGCGTTCGGCAACAGCCGCGGCTACATCAGCGGGTCGCACTGGCGCATCCGCAACATCCAGCTGGGTTACATCCTGCCGGCTGCGCTGGCGAACCGGTTCGGCGCGAGCGCGGCAAGAATCTACGCGACCGCGACGGAGCCTTACGTGCACTACGACTACGACTACTTCGACCCGGAGTCCGGATACGCCGGCGGATCTCCCGTGTACCGGACGCTGCTCATCGGCGTCGACGTGACCTTCTAGAGCCGGACGCTTCGAAAGGACGGAGATCGATGAAACGACTTCTGAAGGCCGGTCTCGCTCTGGCTCTCGTCGGCGGCGCGGCAGCCTGCGTCGACCTGGACGAGGACCTGGTGTCGAGTGTCGGCTCCGATTACGCCTCAACCCAGCAGGGTCTTACGGACCTGACCAACGGAGTCTACGCGGCCGTACGGGGTTTCAACGGGGGCGACTCGTACTACGCAATGCAGCAGATGGGGGTCGACACGTGGACGGCTGCCGACCAGGTTGCCGCGGGCGGCGCCCAACCGTGGGTGTACCTCGACAACTACGACCCCCAATACAACAGCCTATCCGCATTCCTCAACGCGCAGTGGCAGGCCGGCTACACGATCATCACCCGGGCCAACGTCGTGCTGGATAACGGGCCGAACACCCCGGTCGGCGGCGACCTGACTCAGGAGATCAAGGATTCGCGGCTGGGGGAGGCGCGCTTTCTCCGCGCCTGGGCCTACTTCCAGCTCGTTCAGCAGTACGGCGAGCTGACCGTGAACCTGAGTTCCGGTGAGATTTCGACGGAGGCGGTGCGCGAGAGCGAGGACAGCGTCTACAAAGTCATTATCAGCGACCTCGACGAAGCCCGCGCATTGCTGCCGGCCACGCAGGCGGACTTCGGCCGCGTCACTCAGGGTGCGGCCCAGCACCTGCTCGCGAAGGTGTACCTGACGCGGGCGTACCGCGAATGGAACGCGGCCAACCGGCAGGCGGACTTCCAGAGCGCGCTCGATATGGCCAATACGGTGATCAACTCGGGCATGTACGCGCTGGAGCCGATCTACGCGGACCTATGGTGCGGCACACACGGTCCGACGAAACCCGAGGATCCCGGTCGGCAGGGATTCTGTGACGCGACGAACGACTTCTCGGAGAACAGCCCCGAGGTCATCTGGTCCATTCAGTTCTCCTACGATCCGGTGCAGAACACCAACACGGGGACGAACTACAACCACGTGGTGTTCCTGAGTCAATATGACGGCGGCGCGGGCGGCTGGGCGGCCGGAATCGCACGCGACCTGGACAACGGCCGCCCGTTCCGTCGCATCCGGCCGACACCGTTCACCATCCATCTCTTCAACGAGACGCGCTGCGGCGGTCAACCGTGCGGTCCGGGCGTCGACGTGGTCGACACGCGCTTCGACGGCAGCTACCAGACAGTATGGTTCGCGAACAGCAACGCCGCCAACCCGACCGGAACCTGCCCGTTCTGCACCAGCGGTGCTCCCCTGGAGGGGAGCATGCAGCCGGGAACGGTCGGTGCGGCAGCGGGGTCGGATACGGCCCTCGTGTACCTGATGTACCAGGTGCCGGAGTCCTATCGTATGTCGAAGGCCTATCGGATCGGCACGCCCTGCACGACCGCGCCCGGCGAGGACTGCGGGATCGACAACGATGCGCAGGGCACGTTCGGCTGGGCCCACTATCCATCGCTCAAGAAGTTCCAGGACAATGGTCGCGCCGGTGGCTTAAACGATCTGGCCGGCGGCAAGGACCGAATCGTCTACCGCCTGGGTGAAACCTACCTGATCGCTGCAGAAGCGACACTCGGCCTGAATCAACCAGATGTCACCGCGCAGAACATCAACGTGCTGCGCGTCCGTGCTGCGTGCGACCCCGGACAGGCTCGAGCACCGAACCTGTGTGCCGTCAGCCACAAGGACGATCCGGCGATCCTCGTAGTGGCTGGGCAGATGACGATCGACTTCATCATGGATGAGCGGGAACGCGAGATGTCGGGCGAATTCACCCGCTGGAACGACCTGCGCCGTCCGGGCATGGAATTCTTCCTCGACCGGATCCGCGCCTGGAATCCGTACGCCCGTCCGAACATCACGGAAAGGCATTACCTTCGCCCGATCCCTGCCCAGCAGATCCAGGGAGTGAGCGGGCCCGCTCCGTACCCGCAGAACCCGGGATGGTGAGATCGGCCACACGCCGTCGGATCGCGACGCCCGTTGCGGGTTTCTCTCGAGCGTGACGTCGTGGGATTCGGTTCGTCGGACGCCTGCAGCGTTGCCCGAACCTCTCGACCCTCGAAGCTTGTCGGCTACTCGCGGCCGCGAGCGTCGCCGTCGGCAGCGCGGAAGCTCTCGGGCGGACCGAGATGAGTATCGGGCAGGTCGCCGAAGGCGACGACCAGCTTTTGCAGGACCACGCCGGGGTCCACCCTCCAGTACTTCACAACGTGCTCGCCGGGCGCGAGCACCCTGTGCTCCGATGTCGAAATCTTGATCGCGTTGCTGACGCCCTGCTCCCAGGCGGAGTTGCCATCCGTGATGCCGGTGCTGGAGCCGTCGGCGTGGATGTTCACGAGCTGTGGCGCCCCCTCATCGATCGAGACGGCGTAGCGCAGACCCTCGCCCCGCGGAAGTCCCACGTCGGAGCGAGGTACGCGTGGACGCGCACCGTGCCCGTGTCACGCACGAGGACACGGTATTGCAGGTGCGGCGAAGACCCGCCAGGCGCGCCGCTCGCGGCGGTCACCGGGGTGGCGTGCACGCCCGAGAGGGTCCTGCCGAAGTCCGGTATCACCTCCCATCGAATTCCGGCTCCGCTCACCGCACGCGTGAAATGCTCCGCCTCCATGCTCACGTGGTTCCCGCTCTGTACGAAGCCCGCGAAGTCGCCGGGATGTACGGCCGGATTGTCGATGGGCGCACGCACGACGATGCCGCGCTCGTTCGGCCCCGTAAGGGTGATCGACGCCGTATCGACGCCACCGGGAGCGCGACGCCAATCGATGCTCACCGCGAGA
Source organism: Longimicrobiales bacterium (assembly GCA_050732715.1). Taxonomy (GTDB): domain Bacteria; phylum Gemmatimonadota; class Gemmatimonadetes; order Longimicrobiales; family RSA9; genus JBOHRM01. The sequence goes on along the minus strand of JBOHRM010000915.1, from coordinate 4,000 downwards.
CGGACTTCCTCCTCCACGGTGCCGGACGATGGGGCAACCGTGACCCACGGTTCGTCGGCTTGCGCAATGAACTGGAAAGGCGTTCGGCCGCGGTTGTAAACGTCGACGTGGTACGTCGGCTTCATGAACGGATCGAACGCCGGCAAAGTGGGCGGTCTGAACATACCCCCAGGCGGCACGCGCCTCGCAGCACCAGGACGGCCTGCTGGCGTGGCGCGGTTCAGCTCCACGATCGCCAAACCCATTTCCGCCGGTTCCGGCACGTGGATCCTATCGACGCGCGGCATCACGTTGCGCGGCGGCTCCTGCCAGTACGTGTAGCCGATGTGCGTCTGATCCATCATGTGCTTCCATTTTCCCCCCGCCAGCGTGTCGTTGTAGAAAGCCGAGATCTGCGCGTCGCGCTCGAACAGCCGGCGCGCTCGATCCGCCAGCGAATTCGTGGCCGTGCGCCCCTGCGCCGCATAGATCCGGTTCCGCGCGACGGTCACGTAGAGGTCCGCCAGGTTCGCCATCGCCTGGACCGGGTGAAGCACGAGCTGGTAGTACGCATCCTGGTGCGTTGCCGGCAGCGCGCGGCCCAGCTCCTCGGCCCGCCGTTCGAGCACACGCCAATCGGCAACCGACGTCTCCGCCTCGCGAAAGTTCGTCAGGCTGAAGGTCACGGTGTCGAGCAGCTCAGGCTTTCTGCGTCCCGCGTACTTCAGGTAGCTGGTGACGATATCAGCGATGTCACCGGCCCGGGTCGCACCGAACTGTTGCCGTGCCCAGAGTTGCGCGTATTCCGGCAGCCGCGTGGCCGGAATGCGAGACGGGTTCCAGGCGTAGTCGAGGAAGAACTGGATCGGGTATTCCATCGGCTTGAGATCGCCGACGTTGACCACCCAGATCTGTTGGCGCCGTACTCGTGCGCCAGATGCATCTGTTCCCAGATGCGCGGAATGGGATTCGTGTTGAGCCACTTGTAGTTGCGTGGTCCGCCCACGTAGTCGAAGTGGTAGTACACGCCGAACCCGCCCGTGCGGCCGCGCTCCTGCGGCGAGGGCAGCCGCCGGATGTTGCCCCAGTTGTCATCGGAGAAAAGCAGCGTCACGTCCTCGGGAACGCGCATCCCCCGGTCGTAGTACTCCTGCACTTCCTTGTAGAGAGCCCAGACCTGCGGGGTCTCCGATGCGTCCTCGCCCGTCACCTCGGCGATGATCTTCCGCTGGTCGGCCACGATCCGCTCCAGCAGGGCGATGTTCGCGCCTTCCGTCATCGGCATGTCGCCATCGCCGCGCATCCCCAACGTGACCACGCCCTCCTTGTCTCCCTTGTTCCGGATGCCGTCACGCCAGAACGACCGAAGCACGCTGTCGTTCTGCTCGTAGTTCCACTCGCCCCGGCCGACCCGCCGCCACTCCTGCTGTGCGCGCTGCATGGGTTCGTGGTGCGACGTGCTCATGACGATCCCGTACTCGTCCGCCAACGCCGAGTTCTGCGGATCATCCATGTTGAACGCGCTGCCCCACATCGCCGGCCACAGGAAGTTGCCCTTCAAACGGAGGATCAGCTCGAGGACCTTCGTGTAGAGCCTGCTGTTGAAGCCCCCGTTGTGCGCGCGCGTCCACCCGGACATCGCGGGCGCCTCGTCGTTGATGAAGATCCCACGGTATTTCACAGCCGGAGTGCCCTGCGTGTGCCGGCCCGGCAGCACGTACAGACTCGACTGCCGCGGCACCGGCACGTCTGCCCACCAGTACCACGGCGAGACCCCGATCTGCGCCGAGAGGTCGTAGATGCCGTAAATCGTTCCGCGCTTGTCGCTGCCCGCAATCACGAGCGCCCGGTCCACGCCCGCCATCGGATTCGAGACGACCTCCGTGACGAACGTCTCCCACTTCCGCGCCAGCGCCCCGCCGTCGATTTTGCCCTCCACCACGAGCCGGTCGATCGTCGCGCTCCTGCCCACCGTACCGATCAACACGAGCGGGCGCGCCGAGGGCTGGCCGCCGACGATCACCGCTGGCTCGACGCCCGTGACCCGGCCGAAATCCAACTTCAGGTCGTCCGCCGCCCGGATCACGCCCGGCCACTCCCCCTCATCCAGATGCAGCGTCGCAACCTCCCCGTTCACCGCCAGCGCATAGCGGCCGGAGCCGGGACCGTCCGCGACGTACCGGGCGCTGCCATCCGGCATCGCCTCCTGCGCCCACAGCACATCGGCGGACGGCACCAGGAGGAGCGACGCGAAGGAAAGAAACCAGTGGAACCTGCATCGCATCCGGGCGGAGGTCCGCCTGGGCTCGGCGCGTGGGATCACGGGGATGGCCTTTCACCTGATCCGGAATGTTGGGTCCCGACACTCAGCGGCCGGGCGCGCTCATGTCTCGGCTGCGCCACCGCAGCACGAGCGGCGGCCCGAAAAGTACTGATAATATCAAATTATGAACAGATTACATCTCCGACGCGCGCTGATGAGGCGCTGGCGTGGCCGGCCCGATGGCTTCGATCCCCCCCGACGAATCAGCGGCGGCGGCCCTCGGCGAACGAGGATGCCTGAATGACTCCGGCGGCGTGCCCCACGCCCCAGCGGCTGGTGGCCTCCGTTCCATTGAAGTAGCGGATGAAGGCGATCCTCAGCCAGCGTTGCGCGCTGGGCTAGAGGCGGCCGGTGGCGAAAAGCTTGACAGGTCCGTGGGTGGCGGGGCAGTATGGTCGTCAAGGGATATTATCACCTAAGAACTGCCAATCGGCGCGCGATCCGGTGGCGAAAGCTGCGGCCGTGAGGAGCCGTACCGCTTCTGCGGCGAGAGATCGACCTCGACCCCACATGTGTCAGCCTGGTAACCGGGAGCCAACCATGTTCCGACACGCGGATTCGGACGCAGGCGCAGCACTCGGCAGACTTCGGAAGCTCTTCCGCCGCATGATCGCGCTCGCCCTGCCAGTCCTGTCGAGCTGCACGGTCGAGGACGGCGTCGGCCCAGCGAGTACGTCGGCGGGACCGCTCTTCAACGCAGGTCTGGGAGCTGCTTCAGTTGTCTCGAACGTCGAGAACTCGGGCGCGCATTTCCCGGAGCCTAGCTTCCCCTCATTCGATGAGCTCCCGGCCATTCGGATTCTGCCGGAGCCGTTCCGGTTTTTCGGTGAGCCCGATCGCCCGTGCCGGCCGGGCCGGGATCGGCCGTGGCCGGTCGGGTTCGGCGAGGGTCGCGGCGATGCTCGACCAGACGGGCCGGGGTGGTGGGATCGCGAGCGGCGCCGCACGATCATCATGAGCTGATGGCCATGGTCGCGCCCAGGGCCTTGCTGGTGACGGCAATACCGATTTCGTCTGGCTGTCGAATCGATCCGCCTATATCTCCGCAAGGGCAGCGCAGGAGGCTTATCGTGAGCTCGGAATCGGTGAGAGGTTCGGGTTCTATATCGATGGTGGACACGCACACTGTGCCATACCGGACAGCCAGCGTCCGGCGATCGAGGCCTTCGTCGACAAGTTCATGCTCGGAAGGAACGTCGATACGGACATCGAGGTCCACCCGTTTCCAGATCTCGACTATCAGCCGTGGATGCCGTGGGCGCTGAGGAACGACATCGCCTTGCTCGTCCGCCAACGGACGCTCACGGCCCATCAGGCCGCGGGCCTCCGCAGCAAGCTGGACGCTGCGCTGGCCAGCCTCGCCGCTGGCAAGACGACGCCGGCCCTGAACCAGCTCAAGGCGTTCAACCATCACGTGCGCGCATTGATCCACAGCGGCGCGCTGACGGAGGAACAGGGCGCGGCGCTGATCGCCAAGGTCAACGGGACCCGGGAGCTCGTCGGTGCCTAGCGGCCGGAAATCGGCGCGGCGCAGGATCGGGAGGGCCGGCACGAGCCGCCCCTTCGATCGGGGCCCCGCCGCAGATCGACGGCTCGACGGCGTCGTCCACCCAGACTCCGAGTACTAGTGTCCCGTAACAGTGATTTCTCACATAATTCCCGGGCGGGGCATCCCGCCTGGCGGCGTTGCTCGTCGAT
>JBOHRM010000914.1:0-6777 GCA_050732715.1 Longimicrobiales bacterium | reverse complement strand
GTGTTCGTGCGCGCGCCGCCATCGAGCTGGCTCGTCGATTGGTTCGTCGAGTTCTGATAGCCGTAGGTTGCGCTCAACGTCGGGCTGAACGCCGCGCGGGCCGCGTCCAACGCATACCCCTGGATGCTCGGTTCGAGCCGAGCGATCTGGATGTCGAGATTCGCTTGCAGCGCGCGTTCGATCGCCTGCTCGAGCGTCATCTCGGCGAGCGTGGCGCCGGGGTCCAACGGCGGCAACGCCATGCCCACCATGTACGGGTCTTCACCCTGCTGTGCGGTGTCGCGGCGCGCCGGATCCTGCGCCACGACGTTCGCCGGAACCGTGAACGCCAGGCTCAGGATCCCGAGCACGGTCATACGCTTCATCAACGGCCTCCTCATTGTCGTCGATCGGTGGTCAATCCTGTGTGCAGACGCGGAACTTTCGGGTCACCACACTAGCTTCGGCAAACTACAGACGCACGAGAGACGGGAATTCGTTGGCGGGTCGCGGAGGGAATCACCTGTAGTCGGCGGGTCTCAGACCTTTCTTGTAGCCTCCGAAACCGAATAGGGTCGGCTCGTATTCGCCGACGATCTCGACACTGCTCTTTTCCGGGATCCGGTCCTCGAGCCCGATGGCCCAATAACACGCGTTCACCAGCAGCCGTCTCAACCCTTCGTTCTCGAGGTCCATGGCCGAGCCCATCGTGGTCGTGAAGACCCTCCCTGCATTGCCGGCCTCGCTGGTGTAGAGCTTGGTCCACGCCACGGGCATGATCGATTTTCTCCAGTTCGGTGGCGCATCGGGCGTCATGCCGGCCGTCGGCTGGCCCCAAACCAGCACGTCCACGTCGCCCTCCAGCTCTCGAGTGCCGTACACGTCCGTGGGCACCCAGATATCTGCCACGCCGCGAAGGATCGGATGATCGCGTCGCTCCATGATCCCGTCGATCAGGCCCCGGGTGCCCTCGGTTCCGTGATTCCCGTGGTGATCGATCCAGGTCTCGCCGAGGACCTGCCTGCCGAACCCGCCGTCCCAGCCCGGCACCTCGCTTTGGTACGCGTACTTGGCGTACGGGCTATCGAGGCTCCCCGAATCATTGAACGCGTGCGTCGCCGTTCTCAGCGCCACGATAGGCTTGCCAGCTTGCAGGTACTCGTCGAAATGTCGCATCTGCTCGAGCGGCAATTCGCGAAATCGCGTGAAGAGAACCATCAGCTCCGCCGTGCGGAGGTTCTCCATTCCGGGAATGTTGTTCTGATTGTCCGGATCGATCTCTCCGGTCTCCGGATCGATCGCGAAGAGCACCGTCGTCTTGAAGCCGTGCCGAGCCGACAGAATTTTCGCGAGCATCGGCAGCGCCTCTTCGGAACGGTACTCTTCGTCTCCACTGATCAGCACGATGTGGCGCCCGTTGCCGGCCCCCACACCCGGTTCGAACGTGATCCACTGCTCGGTCTCCTGACCGGACGCCTCCGGGATCGGCAGGGCGCTCGCGCAGATCGCGAGAACGCACAGGCTGCGCCGCAGCGGCGCGGCCATTCGGTGGGCTGCTCGGAGCGTCTTCCTCATGCCTCGGTCGGTCCTCACTCGGCGATGACCCTGATCACGCCGCGCATCATCACGCCGTGGCCGGGGAAGGAACAGAGGAACGGATATTCGCCCGGCGTGGATGGCGCGGTGAACTCGAGCAACTCGTTTTCCCCTCGGTTCAGCAGCCGAGTTCCAACCAGCACCTGCGGCGTGTCCGGCGTGAAATGCATCTCGAAGCCCGCGCCGCCGAGATCCATCGCCATCCGGTAAACTTCATCTGCCGCCCCGGCCGCCGTGATCAACAGGTTGTGCGGCATGTAGTCCGGATTCTCGAAGCGCAGCTCGACCGGCTGGTCGGGCGTGACCCGCAGCTCGGCGAGGTCGAACCGCATCTCGTCGACCACGGTCCTGACCGTTACGCTCGCAACGCTTTCGTCGCGCAAATCCAGAATCGCGTCGCGTGCGACAGGGTCTGTTGGCGGAGGAGCGCCTGCCACGGCCGGGCGGCGACGCGCCGCGTCCGATGCCGCCGCGTTCGTGTCGCGCTGCGCCCAGTCGTGCGCCACGCGACTCGCCGCGAAACGCGCGTGATCGACGGGCGACGATGAGACGGCCTCGAGCAACCCGGCGTTCTGCACGTTGTGCTGCTGATGCAGCCAGAGGATCTCGAGCAGCGCGTGCGCGTCATCCGGATCGGCGGGGTCGAGCTGCGCAGCCCGTTCCTGCGCGGCGGCGATCACCTCGGCCGTCTCTCTCCCACTCAGCTCGACCCGGGCTCGATGGCGAACGCCGTCCACGGGGTGCTTCAGCAGGTCCAGCAGCCGCGCCACGGGCTCGCCATGGATGGAAATCGGCTCCTGGAGCGGGCGGCCGATCGCGCTGATGCGATAGATTCGACCGTGCGCATGGTCGCGGATCGGGTCTCTCAGATTGTGCTGCATGTGCCCGACCGTGGGACTGTGCCAGTCTGCGATGTAGAACGCCCCGTCAGCGCCGACGGCACCGCTCACGGGCCTGAAGTTGGGATCCGTCGATGAGATCAGATCGCCGATCTCCTCGCCCCAGACCACTCCGTTGACGTAGCGCAGCTCGTAACGTTTGATCCCTAGAAATCCGATGACGTTGTAGATGAGGAAGTCGTTCTGGAACTCTTCCGGAAAATGGGCGCTCGACAGCACTGAATTAGCCGGGACCGGCCTCACCGTGTGGTCGAGCAGCGGTCTCGTGCTGTACGTGTTCCCGTCCACGTACACTTGGAACGCGCTGCCGGAAGTCGCATCCGTGATGAACTGATAGCCCCACGGGTCGAAGCTGATCCCGTGCGCGTTCGGTCCGTTCTCGACGACGAACTCGAATCGGTGCGTGCGTGGGTTGAAACGGTAGAGGCCGGCGACGTCCGACTCGATCGGCTCCGCCCATGGCGTCTCCACGTTGTTGAGGTGGAAGACGCCTCGCTGGTAGTAGATGTAACCGTCGGGACCGAGAACGACGTTGTTCGCCGTGTGGTGAGTGTCGGCGGCATCGATGGCGCCCATGATCCGGATGCGCACATCCGCAGTGTCGTCGCCGTCCGTGTCTTTCAGGTACAGCACGTCCGGCGCGGAAACGACGATCACGCCGTCGTTCCAGAATTCGAACCCGGTGGGGTTGTGAACCTCCGCGAAGTGCGTCGCCTTGTCCGCGACGCCGTCGCCGGTCGTGTCCTCGAGGATCAGCAGCCGGTCGTTCATCGGCTTCAGCGGCTCCCATTTGGGGTACGTCGCCCACGCGGCCACCCAGAGGCGGCCCCGCGGATCGACCTGCACCTGAACGGGATTCACGAGCTCGGGGAACATCTCTTCGGACGCGAACAGATTGACCTCGAGACCCTCGGCGAGCGTCATCCTCTCGATCGCTTCCTCGCCGCCGAGGAATCGGACGCGGCCGTCTTCATGCCCCCGCGCGTGATCGGTATCGAGAAAGTTCGATACCACCGGAAGCGGCGCCGGCACGTTGCTGTCGTCGATCTCGAGCGCCGTGCCGCTCGCCCCCGCCCATATCTGACGGTCCCGGTTCGCCGTCAGCGAGTCCAGCATGACCAGCTCGTGCTGAAGCGTCTCCCAGTTACCGTGCAGCTCGGCACGGCTCCCCCACACATCATTGCCGCTCGTAGCCCTATAGCGGTTGAACCAGTGCCAGTTCTTGTCCAGCACGGCTTCGTGCAGCCGCCCGAGTCGGACATCGTCCACGTCCGGGAGCGAGCCGAACAGACGTTCCACGATCACTCGCGCGATCTGCCAGTTCCCCTCTTCGCTCAGATGCACGCCATTGATCGTGAGTGGCTCGTCCAGCGCGGCGTACAGCCGTTGAGACGCGTCGAACAGGTCTACGAACGTCAGCCCCTTCTGCCGTGCCACCTCCTCGATCACTCGAACGTATGCCACCAGCCGCCGGTTGTTGTCGCTGCCATCGGGCAGGTTCGGCGTGCCGAGATCCTCGTGAGCGATCGGTGAGAAGAGAACGATCCGAGGTGCGGCCTCACCATCATATCGTTGCGTCGTGCCGTGACCGATCCACTCCGTCAGCTGCCGCCGGAACGCTTCGGGGTCATCGGCGAAGGATTCGTTGTAACCGAAGAACGCGAAGATGACGCTGGCCTTCACGCGCGTCAGATGCGTATCCGGATCCCCGAACCCTTCATGAGCACGGGGCCGATGGTGAATGCGGTCACCGCTGAAGCCGAGGTTGCGGATGACCAGGTTGTGCGTTGGATGCGAGGCATGAAGGTACGTTTCCAGCCAACCATCGTGCTGCATTCTGTCGGCGAGCGCGTTTCCGATGATCGCGATGCGATCACCTTCCCGAAGTGTGAGCTCGGTTTCGCCCGATTGGTGGGCCAGCCCCAGCGACAGGAGGCACAAGATCGGTATTCCACGATTGAACATGTCTACCTACGGTCGAACGGTAGGGTAGGTGATGCCGAGCTGCTCGAGGTACGTGTCGAACCGGGTCTCGTCATAGTAGAACGGTTCGAGCGCGGGCTTGAACTCGCGCATGATCTCGGTGTTCAGCCAGGTCGCGGGCGGGTCATCCGCGGTGATGAACGGTTGGTACTGCGTGTCCTTGGTTTGCTCCTCCCGGAAGTAGGTCCAAGCGTCCTCGATGACCTTCGGTGTGAGGAGCATCTCGAGCACGGTGCGCGCGACCACTTTCGCGCCCGCGGTCGCGCCCTTGTGCGCGATCGGCGTCGCCATCGCGATCGCGCTCGACCAGTTGTGGCCCGGCAGGCCAGGGATATTCGACGGGAAGCGCAGCGTGACGGTCGGCACGACCCAAGAGATGTCACCGATATCATCAGACCCACCGCTCCGGCGCGCGGGTCCCTGCAACGTGATGTCGACCTCCGTGCGCAGGCCGGGCGTGCTGTCGTTGCCGAGCTCGGCCTGCACCGCGCGTGCGAGCGTCTGGTCCGCTTCGCTCCACTCCGGCAAGCCGACGGCCTCGATGTGCTCGTGCATCGTCTCGGCGATGACCTTGTTGAAGTGGCGAGGCCACGCGGTGCCGAGGATGCGGTAGCTCATCTCCGTGTCCGTCATCTTCGCCGCGCCTTCCGCGATGCGGATCGCCGTGTCGAAATTGCGGCGGATGTCATCGTAGTCGATCTGGCGGATGTAGTACCAGACCGATGCCGCCGGCGGGACCACGTTCGGCTGGTCGCCGCCGTCGGTCACGACGTAGTGCGAACGCTGGTCCGGGTGGAGATGCTCGCGCTGGAAGTTCCAGCCGATGTTCATCAGCTCGACCGCGTCGAGTGCGCTGCGCGCGCGCCACGGCGACCCCGCGCTGTGCGCCGACTCGCCGGTGAACTGGAACTCGACCGAGACCAGGCCCGTGCCGCTCGCCTGGCCCCACGTCACCGACAGGTCACTACTGACATGGGTGAAGATCGCGGCGTCGATCTCGTCGAACCAGCCGTCTCGCACGAACCACGCTTTGGCGCCGATCAGCTCTTCGGCGACACCCGGCCACAGCACGATCGTGCCCGGCATCCCCTCACGTTCCATGATTTGTTTGATCGCGAGCGCGGCCGTGACGTTGACCGCCTGGCCCGAGTCGTGGCCCTCGCCGTGGCCCGGTGCGCCCTCGACGATCGGGTCGCGGTAGGCGACGCCCGGCTTCTGGCTCGCCTTCGGGATGCCATCGATGTCGCTGCCGAGCGCGATCACCGGGTCGCCCGAGCCCCACTTCGCCCACCACGCCGTCGGCATGCCCGAGATCCCTTCCTCGACCTCGAAGCCGTTCTCGCGCAACAGGTCGACCAGATAGCGGGACGTCTCGACCTCGTGGAAGCCGAGCTCCGCGAAGCTGAAGATCTTGTCGACCATCACCTGCGTGAGCTTGCGGTTGGCCTCGACTTCGGCCGTGACCTCCTCGAGCAGCGGGTCCAGGTCGGGTGATTGCGCGAGAGCCGGTGCGGCGGCCGCGAGGGCAACGAGAAGGGCGGAGGCCGCGGCCCAACGCGCCGCCCCCGGCATGCGGACCGGTTCTGACATGGCGTGCTCCAGTTTCGGGGAAAGGGTGTCGTCATCGAACGAGCAGACCCATAGTATGCGGCGGTCGTTCTGGCAAGATACTCGGTATCCAAACGCCACGGCGCGTGGCAGGAATTCTCGCGCAAAGACGCGAAGCTCGCTAGGGTGTTGGAAAGGGGTCTTGGCGAGCTTGGCGTCTTGGCGCGAGCATTCCTTACCGGCCCATTCGGTTCGACTCTAGCCGGTGCCACGCCAATGACGGGTAGAGCTGAAGGCTGAGTCCTATGATCGATTGGCTGAAACGGAACTGGATCCTGCTGATGCTGGTCTTCGTGCCGCTCGCGCTCGCGCTCGAGCACGGGCTGCACGCGTCGGGCATCGCGATCTTCATTGCATCGTCGCTGGCGATCGTGCCGCTCGCGGCGCTGATGGGTCGGGCGACGGAGCAGCTCGCCGAGCGGCTGGGCGAGGGCGTGGGCGGTCTGCTGAACGCGACGTTCGGCAACGCGGCCGAGCTGATCATCGCGATCATGGCGTTGCGCGCCGGGCTGGTCGACTTGGTGAAGGCGTCGATCACCGGCTCGATCATCGGCAACATCCTGCTCGTCTTCGGCCTGAGCGCGCTGATCGGCGGGCTCCGCTTCCCCGAACAGCGCTTCAATCGCACGGCCGCGAGCCTCGGCACGACCCTACTCGTCCTGAGCGCCGTCGGCCTGGTCGTGCCCGCGATCTTCCACATGGTCACCGGCGG
>JBOHRM010000913.1:0-3119 GCA_050732715.1 Longimicrobiales bacterium | reverse complement strand
GTGCCTAAATTGTTACTGGAGAGGCATTTCCACGACGAGGTGTGTGACGATGACTGCGCTCGAAAAGATCGAGGAAGTGCTGGACACGATCCGGCCGGCGCTGCGATCGGACGGCGGCGATGTCGAGTTCATCGACTTTGATGAGGACGACGGCATCGTTCAGCTGCGCCTGATGGGCGCATGCGGTTCGTGTCCGGTCTCGATGATGACGTTGAAACAGGGGATCGAGCGTCGCATCATCAGCGCGGTGCCGGAGGTCCGGGGAATTCATGCATTGTGAGCGTGGTCGGTTGGACCACGGAGTGGCGGCCGGCGCCCCTGACGGGTGCCGGCCGTTCGTGTGAAAGGATAGAGAGCGATGACGGTGGATCGGGACGTGCTGCTCGAGCGGGTTCGCAAGGCGCTCCGTGAGGTGAAGAATCCGCGCACGGGCGCGGACGTGCTGTCGTCCGAGCAGGCCCGCGCAATCGAGGCGGACGCCGAGGGTGGCGTCCACGTGCAGTTCCTGTTGCAGCCGGAGGACCCGGGCACGCTGGTGCGCGAGACGCGTGCGGCGATCGAGCGGGTCGAGGGCGTGGCAAAGGTGAAGATCGCCGTGCAGCTGCCGACCGCGTCGCAGCAGGAGCGGCCGCAGCGCCGGCCGCTCCAGCCGGGCTCAGTGCCCGCGCCGACGCCGGATCCCAATCTGCTGGTCGGCATCGACCATGTCATCGCGGTCAGCTCGGGGAAGGGCGGCGTCGGCAAGTCGACGGTCGCCGCGAACCTGGCGGCGGCGATCGTGCGCAACGGCCGCCGGGTCGGGCTGCTGGATGCCGACGTCTATGGCCCGGACATCCCGCTGATGTTCGGCGAGAAACGGCGGCCGATGGTGACCGGCGCGCGCGGCGAAGAGAAGATCGTGCCGCTCGACGCGCACGGCGTGCGGCTGATGTCGCTCGGGTTCCTGCTTGAGGATGATCAGCCGGCGATCATGCGCGGGCCGCTGATTGCCGGGATCATGAAACAGTTTCTCGGTCAGGTCGACTGGGGCCCGCTCGACTACCTCGTGGTCGACATGCCGCCGGGCACGGGCGACGCCCAGCTCTCGCTCGTGCAAACCGTCAACACGGATGGCGCAATCTTGGTGACGACGCCGCAGGACCTGTCCACGGGCGACGTGCGCCGCGCGATCCGCATGTTCGAGCGGGTGAACACGCGCGTGCTGGGCGTGGTCGAGAACATGAGCGGGTTCGCCTGCCCGCATTGCGGCGAAGCGATCGACGTGTTCGGCCGCGGCGGCGGCCGCAAGCTGGCGGACGAGATGGGCTGCCCGTTCCTCGGCGAGGTGCCGCTGGACCCAGCGGTTCGGGTGGCGGGCGACACCGGCACGCCCACCGCGCTCTCCGCGCCGCTCTCGCCCGCGGGCCAGGCGTTCGGCGAGATCGCGGGCCGCGTTCTGGTCGCCATCGAAGGCGGTGGCGCTACGCACCAGGCTCGGAGCTCCGAACTCCGCGTTCCAGGTTGAGCGCCCGCAACAACTCGCAACCCGCAACCCGCAGACCCGCGACCCGAACGCAGTGAGCCGCCGAATCACCCTGCTCACGGATTTCGGATCCGCCGATGGGTATGTCGCGGCGATGCGTGGTGTCATCGCATCGCTGGCGCCGGAGGCGGACGTCGACGACGCGAGTCACGAGATCGCGCGCGGTGACGTCGAGGCGGCGGCGTGGGCGCTGGGCCGGTACTGGCGGCTCTATCCTGAGGGTACGGTCCACGTGGTGGTCGTCGACCCGGGCGTGGGCGGCACGCGGCGCGCGCTCGCGGGCGAATGCGATGGCCGATTCGTGGTCGCACCGGACAACGGCGCGCTCACCCACGTGCTCGCGGAGGCCGCGGCAACCCGGATCGTCGCAATCGAGAACGAGGCGCTCGCGCGCCACCCGATCTCACGCACGTTCCACGGCCGCGACATCTTCGCGCCGGCCGCCGCTAACCTGGCCCGCGGCGGACCGCTCGAAGCGCTCGGCCCCGTCGTCGCCGACCCCGTGCGGCTCCCACTGCCGAGGCCGCATCGAGACGGGGAGACGTTGCACGGCGCCGTGATCCACGTCGATGCGTTCGGCAACCTGATCACCAACATTCCGCGCGATTGGGTGGAGGTCCGCGGCGAAATCGTCGCCGGTCACGTGATCCTGGGCAGCGCCTCGATCGGGCCCGTGCGCGGCACGTACTCGGAGGTCGAGCCCGGGCAGACGCTCGCGCTCGTCGGGTCGGCCGATCTGCTCGAGATCGCGGTGCGCGATGCCGACGCGGCTCGCGCGCTCGGCGCGGCGCGCGGAACGGAGGTGCAGGTCCGGATCCGTTCTTCTCCCACGGCGTAGTCGAACCGACCGGCTCCGAATCGGCGTCGATCCGGACGCGGTTTCCGGCGCATGGCTCCGTGCACGCCGTCGCGTTCCCCCCGCCGCCATCGCTCCCGGTTTCAGCGATCGATGGTGACGCGGCAAAGCCGCGGGATGGTGAGCTGAGCAGGGTCAGCTCTTCTTCGACGTCTGCGCCGTGAAGCTGCTCATGAGCTGCTCGACCTCGTGGCTCGAGCACGCCGGGCAGAGCGGTCTCGCCGTGTCATGTTCGTCCATGTGCAGCACGGCCTCGAACATCTCCCCGCATTCCTGGCAGCGATACTCGTAGGTAGGCATGTCGTCCCTCCCGCGCCGTGACGGCGCATTCGGGTGTTCTCGGTGCAGGGCGGCGCCGCCCCGGGTGTCGTGCGCCCGCGCGTCAGCGGTCGGTGGCGACGTCGTTCGGCGCGGCCGTGAGCGTGTCGAGCGACATCGCCACACGCATGTCTACGCCTTTGCGCAGGAGCCGGTCCAGCTTGGTGCGGTCGACGCGCCCGAGGTCGACACCGTTCTCGGCCAGCACGGTCTCGACCTTTTCCCCGAGATCGCCGTCGGCCTGGCCGTAGACGTCCGGGAAGATGAAGAGGAAGCCGTCGCGCACCTCGGCCACGTTGTAGACGACCTCGAACCGGATCGGCTTGCGAAAGTCGACTCGGCGCGTCCGTTCGGGATCGGCGACGAGCGCATCGAGCTCGGTCTGCGGCACGTGTGATGCGAAATGGCGGTGCAGGTAGAGGG
>JBOHRM010000912.1:0-13242 GCA_050732715.1 Longimicrobiales bacterium | reverse complement strand
GGACGGCACTCCGCGCGCGCTAACGCGCCGGGGGCAGCAGAGGTGGCAGCACGAGCGCGGCGGACGGCACTCCGCGCGCGCTAACGCGCCGGGGGCAGCAGAGGTGGCAGCACGAGCGCGGCGGACGGTACTCCGCGCGCGCCAACCTCCCGCTGCGGGCCACCAACCGGCTTGCGTCGAACACTTCCCGCCATTGAACCAGGGTCGAATTGCGTCCGCCCCGCCGATCTGCTCTGCTCGATGCATGAGCATTCGTGTGTTGACCGCCGATGATCACCCCGTGGTGCGCGGCGGCATAGTGGCCCTGGTCGCGACCACGTCCGACATCAGCGTCGTCGCCGAAGCAGGCGACGGCACCGAGGCGATCACCGGCTACCACCTGCATCGGCCGGATGTGGTCGTGATGGACCTGCGCATGCCACGCCTCGGCGGCGTCGCCGCGACCCGCGCGATTCTCGCCGCCGACCCCGCCGCGCGCATCCTCGCGTTCACCGCGTACAACGGAGACACGGAGATCTACCGGGCGCTCCAGGCCGGCGTCCGCGGCTATCTGCTCAAGGACACGCTCGGCGACCAGCTCACCAACGCGATCCGCGCCGTCGCCGCGGGTCGCCGCATCATCCCGCCCGACATCGCCGCCCGCCTCGCCGAATTCACGCCCCGCGCCGACCTCACCGATCGCGAGATCGAGGTGCTCCGCCTCGCCGCCAGCGGACTCCGCAATCGCGACATCGCAAACGCCATCGTCCGCAGCGAAGAAACCGTCAAGGTCCACCTCAAGCACCTCATGGCCAAGCTCGGCGTCAAGGACCGCACCGAAGCCGTCACCGTCGCCCTCCGCCGCGGCATCATCCGGCTCGACGACTGAGAACGGCCAGTCCCTCGATCCCGCTGCCGTCTCCTACCGCGTGACATGATCCTACGTCGCTACGGCAAGAGCACCACGAGCGTCGCGCTGAAGAGTCCATCGGATCGCCGGGCCTTGCGGCCGGCAGGTGATTCGCTTATGTAGTAAATCCGACGCTTAGCGGAGACCTCGACGATGAAAGGTTCGAACCTCGGCGAATTCGAGGAGCTCGTGTTGTTGGCGGTACGGCGCCTCGGCGATGAGGCGACCGGCAGCGCGATCCAAGAGGTGCTCGAGCGCGCCGCGCGCCGCCGCGCCACGCTGGGTGCGATCTACGCCGCGCTGGATCGCGGTGCACGCAAGGGGCTGGTCGAATCCTGGCTCGGCGAGCCGGCGCCCGTGCCGGGAGGGCGTGCGCGGCGGCACTATGCGGTGACACGCGCGGGCGAGGCGGCTTTGCGGGAGAGCCGTCGCGTGCGCGAGGTGCTCTGGCGCCCGCTGGACGGCCAGGCGGCAGAAGACCTCGGGTTCGAGTAGAACACCGCGAACGGCGGGAACCGGGCCGGCGGGGCGTCCGAACCGATTGGACGGATTGAAGGGTGCGGCCGCCGTTTTCTAGGGTCACGCCTGCGCGACAAGGCCATGAGACCATGCCGGTGTCCGAGATTCGTGCTTCTGTTCCTGCGCCTATGAATTCGCGCCGCATCCGAATCGGATGCGGTCGAACGGGTGCACAACTGCCAACTCGAGTCAGCGATGTCTTCGAGTCGGGCGAATGTATCGCATGCGGAAGTGAAATCCCATCTCGAGCCGCGAGGCCTCACGAGATGGGTGGCTTGATCGCATTTTGCGAGAGGCCGGCGGGGGCTTGGCGGTGACATCGCGGTCGAGCGGGTCCACAACCGCCAACTCGAATCAGCGAGGTTGCCGAATTGGGCGAATGTATCGCATACGAAAGTGAAGTCCCATATCGGACCGCGAGACCTCACGAGTTGGGTGTTTGGACTGCGAGCGGGAACATCTCGTGGGTTCTTATCGGAGAGCGGGTTTGGTTTTAGGGGTGCAGTCGTTCATGCAGGGTGCCGTTGATGCCTACTTTGATACTTCTGCGCTCCCCTTGTTGTAGTAGAAAAGGTGCTGTCGTTCATGGAGGGTGCCGCTGATGCCTACTGTCGAATGGAACGACGGAAAACGTCGGGAAATCGTCACGCGGCGGAGCGTTCGGCCTGAACGTGGCACGGCCGCAGGTGGCCGGGCGGGGGAGGTGCGCGAGGCCGGCCGCGGTGCGTGGTGGCGATGGCCGGCGCGATATCGATGCGGTCGCGGGTCCGACCCGCCGCTCGCTGAAGCCGCGTCTCGTGGCGGAGGCCGATGAGACCATGCAGGGGGTGCCGAGATTCGTGCGTCTTGTGCTGCGCGTGGCGTTGTCGCGCGAGGCGTATGTGCGCGCGACCGGTGACCTGGTCGATCTCGCAAAGCGGGTCTCGGATGTTCGCGGCGCGGGCGCGGCACGCCGCGCCTGTGTTCGCGAAGCCGGCTTCATTTTGTTGTGGTCGGCGGTCGATGCCGTGCGCCGAGCGATCGCACGGCCCATGCACGGCACGGCGCCGCTGTCAGCTTCGCCGGCCCTCGCTGAGGGCGGGCCGCGTTCGTTCCACCTGATTCGGAGGAGACCGATGCGCGATCTCGGACGGGACCTGCGTCACGGCGCGCGTGCGCTGCGCCGGAGTCCTGGTTTCGCTGCCGTGGCGCTGCTGACGCTGGCGCTCGGCATCGGCGCGACGACGGCGCTTTTCAGCGTGGTCGATCGCGTGCTGCTGCATCCCACGGACTGGCCCGAGGCCGATAGGATCGCGGTCATTGGGTGGGAGTGGAGCCCCGGCGGCGAGCCGACCTGGGGCCTCAGTCCGGCCAAGGCCGATTATTGGAAACGCAGCAGCCGGTCGTTCGAGGGTTTCGCGATCGCGGATGAGACGCATTTCGTCCTGACCGGCGAGGGTGAGCCGCAGCAGCTCTCGGGTGAGCGGGTCTCGGCAGGATATTTCGAAGTCATCGGCATCCGGCCCGCGCTCGGCCGCGCGTTTTCGGTGGACGAGGACCTACCTGGCGCTGCGCCGGTCGTGGTCCTGACGGACGGGTTGTGGCGGTTGACCTTCGGCGCGGAGCCCGACATCGTCGGCCGCGACATCCTCCTGGATGGCGTCAGCCACACCGTAGTCGGCGTCATGCCGCCGAGCTTCGGAGGGAAGGGTGCCACGGACTACCATCTCGAGGGTGGGGTCGACGTGCTCGTGCCGCTCCGTCTCGTGCTGCGTCCGCACGACCACAGCAGCGAGGTGGGGCACAACTATTTTGCGTTCGGCCGTCTCGCGAGGGGTGTCTCGCTCGATCGCCTCGGGTCGGAAGTGGAGGCGTTCAGGGGACGGTTCGCGAGCGCTTTTCCCAATGTCGACCTCGACAACGGGAGTTTCCGGTTCGTGCCGCTCGCGGACTATCAGGTGGGCGACGGGCTGCGCACGACGGTTTGGCTTGCATTCGGTGCGGTCGCGCTGGTGCTGCTGATCGCGTGTGCGAACGTCGCCAATCTCCTGCTCGCGCGATCCGAGGCGAGGCGACAGGAGTTGGCGGTGCGCGCGGCGCTTGGTGCGAGCCGCGGGCGGATCGCCGGCCAGCTCGTGGCCGAGAGTCTGCTTCTCGGCCTGCTCGGTGGTGCGCTGGGGTTGCTGCTGGCGAAATGGGGGCTGGATGCGATTCTGGTCCTCGCGCCTGAGGATGCGCGGGGCGTTGAGCGAGTCGGGTTGAGGCTGCCGGTGCTCGCTTTTGCGGTCGCGGTTTCCGCGTTCACGGGGCTCGGTGTAGGGCTCGCCGGTGGGGTCTCGGTGGTCAGGCGGGACCTGGCGGGGACACTCCGAGAAGGCGGTCGCGCCCACACGGCCGGCCGCGGCCGCCTGCAGGCTCGTGGGCTGTTGGTGATGGCCGAGGCGGCGATCTCGGTGGTCCTGCTGGTCGGCGCGGGCCTATTGCTCACGAGCTTGCTGCGGCTGCGTGCGGTCGACGTCGGCTTCCAACCAGAGGGCGTCTACACGGTCGAGTTGCGGCTTCCACCCGAGCGCTACGCGACCACGGAGTCGACGTGGCTGTTCGAGAGCCAAGTGATCGAGCGGCTACGCGCGCTGCCGGGCGTGGCCGGGGCGGGATCGGCGTCGAACCTGCCGCTCGTGCGCGGGCTGAACGCATGGGCCGAGGTGCTGACACCCGGAGAACGGCGCGGCGACGTCATCGAGTTCCGCGGCGTGAGTCCGAGCTTCCCGGAGATCGTGGGCATGCAAGTGACTGACGGCCGCGGCTTCACGGACGCCGATCGCGCCGGCGCTCCCGCCGTCGCGATGGTCAACGAGGCGTTCGTGCGCCGATTCTTCGCGAACCAGGATCCGCTCGGCGCGACGATCTCGGTCGACGGACCCGACCGGACGGTGGTCGGCGTCGTCCGCGATGTCAAAGACTTCGGCCCTCGCCGGGATGCGCGGTCCACGGCCTACGCGCCACGGTCCCAGCTGAGCGATCGAGCGACGCGCGGCATGAATCAGACGTTCGCGCCGGCGTTCGTGCTGCATGCGGGCAATCCGGCCACACTCGCGGCGGGCATCCGCCGAGCCGTGCAAGAGGTCGATCCGAGCCAGCCCATCCTGCGCATGCGTCCGCTCGAAGATGTCGTGGCGGTGTCGATGGAGAACGACCGATTCTTCCTGCGCCTGCTCGGCACGTTCGCCACATTGGCGCTCGTGCTGACCGCGGTCGGCATCTACGGTGTGGTCTCATACGCGGTCGGGCAGCGCACGCATGAGATCGGTTTGCGTATGGCGCTCGGTGCGCGACGGGGCGGCGTCGTGGGTATCGTCATCGGGCAAGGCATGGTGAACGTTGCGTTCGGGTTGGCGGCCGGCCTTGTCGCCGCGTACGCGCTGAGCCAGTTGCTCGCGGAGTTCCTGTTCGAGGTGAGCGAGACGGACCCCGCCACGTTCGCCGGCGTCACGCTGCTTCTCGCGGCGGTCGCGGGGCTCGCGTGCTATGTCCCGGCGCGCCGCGCAAGCCGGGTCGACCCGATGATCGCGCTGCGGGGCGAGTGACGCCGCGCTCAACACGCGACCATCATCGATCAACACGACGCGACCTGTCAGAAGGCTTGCACGCCCTTCGACCAGGGCGACACGACCGGAGGCGGTAGATCGATGCAGGTGTTGCCGCGATTCGTGCGCTTGCTGTTGCACGCCGTGTTGTCGCGCGAGGCGTACGCGCGTGCGAGCCGTGACCTGGCCGACCTGGCAGAACGGGTCACTGGGGCCCGCGGTGCCCGTGCAGCGCGCCGCGCCTGCACTCGCGAGGCCGGCTTCATTCTGCTCTGGACGGCCGTCGATCTTCTACGTCGCGCCATCGAGCGGCTGACGCGGCAGAACCCGATACCGATGGCGCGATCGCGTGCAATGAACGACTACGCCGCGCCGATCTCGTCCCACCGTACCCGGAGCACAAGGATGGAGTATCTCGGGCGCGACCTCCGTTACGGCGCGCGGGCACTGCGCCGCAGTCCCGGCTTCACGGCCGTGGCGTTGCTTACGCTCGCGCTCGGCATCGGCGCGACGACGACGCTGTTCAGCGTGGTCGACCGGGTGCTGCTGCGTCCCGCGCCGTGGCCGGACGCGGATCGGATCGCGGTGATCGGCTGGGATTGGGGCGACGGCTACCCTTCGTGGAGTCTGACGCCGGCCAAGGCGGATTACTGGAGGCGACACGGGCGCTCGTTCGAGGCGTTCGCGATCGCCGAGGGAACGCATCTCGTGCTGACGGACGGCGGCGAGCCGGCGCGGCTCACCGCCGAACGGGTCAGCACCGATTACTTCCGCGTGATCGGCATGGCGCCGGCGATCGGTCGCGCGTTCGCACCCGAGGAGGATGAGCCCGGCGGCCCGCCGGTGGTCATCCTGAACGACGGCCTCTGGCGCCGCGGCTTCGGCGCCGATCCTCGAGTCATCGGTCGTGAGATCACGTTGGACCGCCAGAGTCACACGGTGATCGGCGTGATGCCGCCGGCCTTCGACCGTGGCACGTCCATCGCACACCCGGCCGCGCGTCCGTGGCTCGAGTCCGACGCCCGTGGCGCCGGCGGCATCGATCTTCTCGTGCCGTTGCGACTCGATGTCGACCCGAGAGTCGAGGCGCACGACTATCTCTCGTTCGGCCGGCTGGCGGCCGGCGTCACGGCCGATCGCATCGAGGCCGAGGCCGCGGAGCTCACCCGGCAATTCGGCCGCGCCTATCCCGGCATGATCGAGGCGGGCAGCGCGTTCCGGTTCGAGACATACACGAACTACGTCGTCGACACCATCGTGGGCGGGACGGTGCGCTCGACCGTGTGGCTGTTGTTCGGCGCGGTCGGTCTCCTGCTGCTGATCGCGTGCGCCAACGTCGCGAGCCTGCTGCTCGCGCGGGCGGAGACGCGACGCCAAGAGCTCGCGGTACGCGCCGCGCTCGGCGCCGGGCGCGGCCGCTTGATCGGACAGCTGGTGGCCGAAGGCCTCATGCTCGGGTTGCTCGGCGGGGCGCTGGGCTCGGTGCTGGCGGGGTGGGGGATCGACGTGATCCTGGCACTGTCGCCCGCGCGGGTGCCGGGACTCGACCACCACATCGAGCTGAGCCTGCCGGTGCTCGGCTTCGCGTTTGCCACATCTGTTCTGACGGGCGTAGGCGTCGGGCTCGCGGGTTCGGTTCACGCGTTGCGGGCGGACCTCGCGAGCACACTCCGGGACGCCGGCCGATCGGTGGCGCTCGGCCACCGCGCCGGACGGAATGCGCGCGGCCTCATCATCACGCTGGAGACTTCAGTTTCGGTGGTCCTCCTGGTGGGCGCCGGGCTCCTGCTCGCCAGCCTGCTACGGCTGCGCGAGGTTGACCTCGGCTTCGAGCCGGAGCGCGCCTACGCGGTGGAGCTGCGACTGCCGCCCGAGCGCTACGCGACGACGGATGCGACTTGGCGATTCGAGCGCGAGGTCATCGAGCGGCTGCACGCGCTGCCCGGCATCACCGCCGTGGCGTCCGCGTCGAATCTGCCGCTCGTTCGTGGACTGAACATCCACGTGAACGTTCTCGAAGCGGGCGAACCGCAGGACGACGCGCGACCGCGCACGATCGAGTACCGCGCCGTGAGCGCCGCCTTCCTGGGCGTCATCGGTACGGCGATCATCGAAGGTCGTGGATTCTCGGAGACAGACGTGGCGGGCGCGCCGCCCGTCGCCTTGGTGAACGAGACGTTCGTGCGCCGGTTCTTGGCAGGCGACGATCCGCTCGGCACTATGCTCTCCGCGGGATATTCGAGCGTAGACCCAACCGCCCCGGCGTTGTTCGACGCCGAGCGCACCGTGGTCGGCGTTGTCCGCGATGTCAAAGATTTCGGCCCGCGCGGCTCAGCGCGCCCCACGGTCTACGCGCCTCGATCACAGGTCGGCGATGCGTTGACTCGCAGGATGAACGAGGTCTTCGCGCCGGCGTTCGTAATGCGCGCGGCCAACCCGACCGCCCTCGAAGCCGGAATCCGTCGCGTTGTGCACGAGGTCGATCCGGACCAGCCGATCCTGCGCATACGGCCGCTCACCGACGTGGTGGCCGCGGCGATAGCGAACGATCGCTTCTTCCTCAGGTTGCTCGGCACGTTCGCGACATTGGCGCTCGTGTTGACCGCGGTCGGCGTCTACGGCGTCGTCTCGTATGCCGTCGGCCAACGCACGCACGAGATCGGCCTGCGCATGGCGCTCGGTGCGGGACGGCGCGGCGTGCTCGGGCTCGTCATCCGGCAGGGGATGGCGAGTGTCGTGGTTGGGCTGGCGATCGGTCTCGTGGCGGCGTACGCGCTGAGCCGTTTGCTGGCCGGCCTGCTGTTCGAGGTGGCCGCAACGGACCCGACCACGTTCGCCGGCGTCGCGCTGCTGCTCGCAACCGTCTCGGTCATCGCCTGTTACATCCCGGCGCGCCGCGCGAGCCGCCTCGATCCGATGATCGCACTCCGCGCGGAGTGACTGGAAGCCCTGCTAGCAGTAGCTGGGGTGATGCTGCGCAGCCGGCCCCCCGGCCTCACTCGGCCGGGCGAGCCGTGGGCGTACACGTCCCGGCGGATGTGGCAAGTGCTACAGAACGCCGGGCCGCGAGCTGTTCTCTCGCGGCGCTGCATCGTCGGCCGCATGGGCCGTATGGTTCGCGGCGACGCCCAGGCAAGGCCACGAACAGAATTCAGTCGCAGAGGGCACGGAGGGGAAGGAGGGTCGTTGAATCAGTTCGTATCGGTCGAGATGAGCTCGGAGCGATCGGCGCGCATCTGATTGTCGAAGATCGCACGGACAGCATCGATGGTATCCGCGTCCGCGGGCCGTTTGTCGGGACGGTAGCCTTTGACGCGTGCGAAGCGGAGCGCGAGGCCGGCGGGGTAGCGCGGGCTGGTCTGGACCTCGTTGAACGAGACCTCGATGACGAGCTCGGGGCGGACGTAGACGGTGAGGTCGTCGTGTCCGATCGCGATCTCCTGGAGCGCATGCGTCTGCCAGGCGAGCAGCTCGTCGGTCATGCCCTTGAACGTCTTGCCGAGCATGACGAAGCCGCCGTTCTCGGGGTCGCGCGCGCCGAGATGCAGGTTGCTGAGCCAGCCGCGGCGGCGGCCGTGCCCCCATTCGGCGGCGAGGACCACGAGGTCGAGCGTGTTGGCGGGCTTGACCTTGATCCAGTTCTTGCCGCGGCGGCCGGCCTCGTACGGCGCGTCGAGCGCTTTCGCGATGAGACCTTCATGGCCGGCGCGGCGCGCGGCGTCGAGGAATGCGGCGGCCTCCGCGGCGTCGCCGGTGATGGTGCGCGGGATGCGAGACGGGTGCGGGATGATCTCTTCGAGTGCGTCGAAGCGATCGGCGGTCGACCGGTCGATCAGCGTCTCGCCGTCCGCGTGCAGGCAATCGAAGAAGAAGGAGCTGAGCGGCAGTTCGACGCGGAGCCGGTCGACGTCGAGGCGGCTGCCGAAGCGGCGCATCGTCTCCTGGAACGGCAGCGGTCCGCCGTCGGCACGCAGCGCCAGCGCCTCACCGTCGAGCACGAGCTCGCGGGCGGGGAACACGCGCACGGTTTCCACGATCTCGGGCACGGCCGCCGTGACCTCGTTCAGCCGCCGGGTGAACACGCGCACGTCGTCGCCGGATTTGTGGACCTGGATGCGCGCGCCATCGAGCTTGAACTCGAACGCCGCGGCGCCGAGCCGCGAGACCGCGTCATCGACGTGGTCGGCGGTTCCGGCGAGCATCGGCTGGAGGGGCTGGAACAGCCGCAGCCCGAGTCCCGCGAGCGCGGCGGATCCGCCATCGAGCGCGGTGCCCGCGACCTCGGGCAGCGACCCCGCGAACATGACGGCGCGGCGGACCGCGGCCGCGGGGACATCCGCGGCGCGTGCGACCGCATCGACCATCACGCCCTCGAGCGCGCCCTGCCGCAGCTCGCCGCCGATCAGGCGCGCAATGAACTCCTGCTCGGCTCGGGTTGCGCGTGCGAGCAGCCCGTGGAGCAGGCGATGCCGCTCACCCGTCGAGCCCTTGCCGGAGACCGCGTTGATCGCGGCGAACGTCGCATCCGCGTCCTCGACCGCGAGCGCGGGTGCTTCCGCCGCCCCGTCCGGCCACGCTGCGCGGACGGTGGCGTATCCGATCCCAGTTCGACGTTGCGGCAGCTCACCCGTCAAGTACGAGACGACGGTGGGCGCCACATGCGACGGCGTACGTCGCAGCAGGTCGGCGAGCAGCCCGATCTTCTCGAGCCGTCCGCTCACCGCGGCGACCTTCCGTGACGTCTCGACGATGTCGTTCAGCAGTAGGCTCATCGTGAATACGTTCCCGGCCGAGCCGGGCTCAGCGATGGTTCGGCGTCATTGTTCTGGCGACGGCGGAGGCGACACGACGGCTGAACATCACGCCGTCGTCTGACGCGGGTCCTCATGTTCGCAACGCCACCGCCGGCGCTGCCGGCGCCGCGGTGACGGACAATATCCGCGGGAGATACGCGGCGATGGCGGTCCACGTCTCGCCACGGTCCCGGCTGGCGAACAGATGTCCACTCGACGTACCGAAATATACGCCGCAGGGGTCCAACGCATCCGTCGCCATTGCCTCCCGTAGTATGGACACGTACGCGTCGCATTGTGGGAGGCCTTCCGTCATGGGTTGCCACGTACCGCCCGCGTTCACGGTGCGGAAGACCCGCAGCATACCCCCCACGGTCGTGCGCACATGGCTCGACTCTTCGGGGATCACGAACGCGGTGTCCGGATCCGAGGGATCGACGGCCAGCACGTAACCGAAGTCGCTGGGCAGCCCCTCGGTGATCTCGGTCCACGAGTCGCCTGCGTCGTCGCTGCGATAAGCGCCGCAGTGGTTCTGTTGATAGAGCCGCTCAGGCCGGAGCGGGTGCAGCACGAGCTTGTGGACGCACTGGCCGGCGGTGGGGAAGCGCTCGGGCAGGAACTCCGCGCGCACGCCGACGTTGATCGGCGTCCAGTGCGCGCCCGCGTCGTCACTGCGGTACACGCCGCCCGCGGAGATCGCGCAATAGACGCGGCGCTCGTCCGCCGGATCGACGAGGATCGAGTGAAGCGCCAGTGCGCCGCCCGCCGGCTGCCACGTTCCGTTCGTGACATGGTCGTTGAGTGCGCGGACGGGTGCCCAGCTCTCGCCGCGGTCGGTAGTGACGAACAAGCCGGCGGGCTCGATGCCGGCGAACAGCGTCGCGGGCTCGGAGGTCGAACCCGGCGCGACTTCCCAAATCGCCTTCACACCCCGGCCGCCGGCGTGATGCGGCGCCGCCGCGAGCACGTCCCACGTCGCGCCGCCGTCGTCGCTCCGATGCACGTGCGTGCCCCACACCTTGTGATCCGTCGCGGCCCACGCCGTTCGTCCGTCGCGCGGATCGAGGAACGCGTGGTAGACCTCATGCCCCGCCAGCAGCGGCGGCGACAGCCGCCACGACACGCGCCCACCCTCCGAACGCGCGATGAACAACCCACGTTTCGTGCCGACGTAGAGAACGACTTCGTCCGCCAATGACCCTCCGCCGCCGGGGGTTCTAACCGGAAACCGGGCGCGCCGATTGAACCTAATTCGCGCGTTCCAGTTGAATAGAAACCCGATGTTCGATGACACGCGCGTGCCAGGAATTCTCTCGCAAAGGCGCAAAGGGCGCAAAGGAAACGCGAAGATCGTCAACGAGCGATCTTGGCGTACCCTTGGCGAGCTTCGCGCCTTAGCGAGAGAATTCCTTACCGGCCTACACGTTTCATCGATTGGTGGTGCCGCGCGAGCGCATTAAGGACGGACCAGACCCTCGGCTTTGACAGCCTACGTCCGCGTGGCCATATCCAATGCGCCCGTGACTCGAATGGGCGCGGCGGTCAGGCTTGCCCGAACGAAAGTTGGAGGTGTCGTGAGCGGAATGAGAAACGGTGGGCCGAATTGGCGGACCTGGTCTGTGCCAGCCGTCCTCGGCGTCGTGGCGCTTGCGGCGGTTGCCTCGCAGGTCCGTGCACAGGCCGCGCCGGCGGCGCAGGTGGGCTCGTCGGCGACGTTCGCGGAGCAAGCGGAGGCGGTGCGCGCGATCGCGGTCGAGCTGCTGGCCGAGGAAGATCTGTCCGGACTCTCGATCGCGATCGGCGTGGATGGCCGGGTCGTATTCTCGGAGGGCTTCGGCTTCGCGGACCTCGAGCACCGCGTGCCGGTCTCGCCGCTGACGCGCATGCGGATCGGCAGCGTTTCGAAGCCGGTGACCGCGGCCGCGATGGCGGTGCTCTACGAGCAGGGCAAGCTCGACCTCGACGCGCCCATCCAGCGTTACGTCCCATCGTTTCCCGAGAAGCGCTGGCCGATCACGGTGCGTCAGGTCGCGGGCCACATCGCCGGCATTCGTCACTACATGGGCGACGAGAACACGAGCAGCCGCCGCTACGCCACCGTGCTCGAGGCGCTCACGATCTTCCAGGATG
The DNA here is from genome assembly GCA_050732715.1 of Longimicrobiales bacterium. GTDB lineage: Bacteria > Gemmatimonadota > Gemmatimonadetes > Longimicrobiales > RSA9 > JBOHRM01. The sequence goes on along the minus strand of JBOHRM010000912.1, from coordinate 1,345 downwards.
ACACGCTGCTGTTCGAGCCGGGCACACAGTACTCATACTCGAGCTACGGCTGGAACCTGTTGAGCGCGGTGGTCGAGGGCGCGGCGGGCGAGGAGTTCTTGAGTGTCATGCGACGCGCCGTCTGGGAGCCGCTCGGCATGACCAGCATCGTGGCCGAGCACACGGACAGCATCATCCCGTGGCGCGCGTCGTTCTACCAGCGCGGCGAGGAGGATGGCCCGCTGCTGAACGCGACGTACGTCGACAACAGCTACAAGTGGGCGGGCGGCGGTTTTGTGTCGAGCACGGAAGACCTCGTGCGCTTCGGTTTCGCGCACCTCGGGCCCGGGTTCCTCGCGCCGGAGACAGTCGAGATGTTGTTCGCGTCGCAGCGGCTGAGCTCGGGCGAGGAGACGGGGTACGGCATCGGCTGGCGATCGGATGTCGATGCGGCGGGCCGGCGCATCATCAACCACACCGGCGGCTCGGTGGGCGGCCGCGCGGTGCTGCTCCTCTATCCTGACGACGGCGTCGTGGTCGCGATGTTGTCGAACGCGGGTCACGCGCCGATGACCGTCGATAACGCGCAGCGCATCGCGGCACCGTATCTCGACGCGAGCGAGCGGAACTAGGTTCCGGTTCCGGGTTTCGGGTTTCGGGTTCCGGGTCGTGGGTCGCGGCTAGGGCAGAAGCACCTCGCCATCGGGGGGCGGAGCCGAAAAACGTTGCTTGGACTCTGAAAAATGTAGGGGCCCGGCGGCGGCGCAGTGCTCACTGCGTCTCGATTCGGTCGAGCGCCGTCGCGAGCGTGGCGGCGATAAGGCGTTTCGGCGCGGCGGCGCCGGCGCGGTCGAGCGCCTCATCGAGCACGTCGGTCACGGTCCGCTCGACCGCCTCCAAGATCGCGTCCGGGTTCGGGTTGGCGTCGTTTCGCATGAGGTAGCTGAACGTCCGTGCCATCCCCAGGTTCGCCATGACGTCGGGGAGCACGCTGAAGCGACGATCCGCGAGCTGGGCGACACGTGTCACGCCGATCTTCGCCTCGCGGAACGGCTGGTTCGCGCCGCACGCGATGACCTCGACGCCGTTTCGCGCCAGGCGGTGCAGGGCGGCGGCGCTCAGCGATTCCGAGACGGCGGCGCAGACGAAGACGTCCGCCGGCGTGAACAGCAATTCGGTTTCGGGCGCTCCCGTGCGCACGCGCGCATCATCCGATGGCAGGCGCTTGTCGACACGCCCGCGCAGCAGCGCCTCGATACCGGTGCCGTCGATGCCGTCGGGGTCGACGAGGGTCTGCGCGACATCGCGGATCGCGACGATCCGTGCGCCGGCGCGTGCGAGGAACAACGCACAGCCGGCGCCGACG
>JBOHRM010000911.1:0-2702 GCA_050732715.1 Longimicrobiales bacterium | reverse complement strand
CTGCCGCCGCCGTCGATGCCGCCGCCAACTTGATGAACTCGCGGCGTGATTTTCTCGTGGCCATTGTTGTGTCCTCCCGCGTTGACGAGCCGTGCGTGCGGCCGGGCGCCGCCGGCAGGGCCGGTCGCTACGGCCGGGGGTGGGGAACGCCGGGTGTGCGGCATCGGCCCGGACGGATACCGTCCGGGTAGGCTGCACGGCGGCGTTCAGCCCGGCTTCGGCTTGCTGTAGACCGAAGCCGCCGTCTTTACGTCCGAGCGTTTCTTGATGAGCTCGAGGATCTCCGCATCGTTCTCCTGATCCCTGGTCGGCGCGAACAGGGCCTTACCGCGTGGATCGACGTTCGCCGGTGCCTCGCACAGGAAGTACGCAGCGAGGCTTCTTCGGCACTCGTGCTCGGGACACGTCAGCGGATCGGGCAGCCCGTGCCAGCTGTTCTGCGTGGTGTCGAAGATAACGGCGCGGTTGAAGCGCGGCGAGACGGACTGCACGAGCGCGCCGGGCTTCTCCGCGCTCTGGCTGCCCCACAAGCCCAGGCTGCCGCCCCACTCGTCGCGCCAGTTCGAATTGAGATAGACGATGATGTTGAGCTTGCGCTGCAGGCCCAGCTTCGGGTGCAGCGAATAGTCCAGGTGGGTGTTCAGCTTGCCGCCGCGCTTGTGGATGTGCCAGCCGCCGCCGTTCAAGCCGCCGTCGGCGTAGAGTCGCTGGCCGCCCAGCAGCTCGGCCGAAAGGATCGACAGGAACTCCGGCGAATTCAATGCGTTGAAAACGCTGTACGTCAGCGGCGGGAACTGGTTCCAGATATTCGAGACCCTCTTGATCTCGATCGGGTTGTCGTACTCGTGCCACAGGTCGCTGTCGAAGTCCGGGAACTCGGCCTCGAGGCCGGTCGCGATATCCGGCTCGAAGAAGCCGTCGATCACGCAATGGTCGAACGGACCCGACCGCCCGTACGTCTGGAGCGCGTGTCTGAAACGGTCGAGATCGATCAGCTCTGAAAGCGGCTTGAACATCGCCTACTCCGTCCCCCGGTTCGACCGACGTCCTGCTCGGCGGCGCCGCCGCCCACGGTGACCGTAAGCGCTAGTGATCCGTGGCCGAGATTCCTGGCATTCGAGATGCGCAACTCACTTCGGCCACGGACCGCTAGGGCCAGCTCCGGCTCACGCCCACGTACAGCGTCCGCCCGGCGGCGGGATAATAGTGGATCGTGGTCGGGTCCGCCGAATCCGGGAACCCGGTGGTGCTGTACTCGGCGTCGAACAGGTTGTAGACGTCGGCGTGCACGGTCAAGCCGGCCACGGCCCACGAGACGCGCGCATCCCAGCGTGTCCAGTCGGGCAAGCGCATGGTGTTCGCGTCATCCAGCCAAATGCGCCGGGCGGTGGTCGCGGTCAGGCTGACCGCCGGCCCGGCATCCTCGCGGCCCGCGCGCGCGCCGGCCACGATGAAGTGGCGCGGGATCGCCTTGAGCGCGTTGCCGAAGTTCTCGCCGTCCACGCGTGATGTAACGGCTTGCAGCGCGTAGCGCACGAACGCGCTGTACGGCCGCACACCGCGCAGGTCGAGGCCGGCCTCGATACCGCGGTGCCGGCTCCTGCCGATGTTCTGGTAGCCGAACGACGCGATGTCGAAGTCGATCTCGTCACGGATGTCCATGTGATACGCCGACAGCGTCAGCTCGGCGGCGAGCGCGCCGGGCACGATGTCGGCGTGGTGATAGACGCCAGCCTCATAGCTGCTAGCGTACTGCGGGTCGAGCTGGTCGTTCGCGAAGCCGATCTGGAACGGCGGAAATTCGACGGGGAACGTGCGTTGATCGTAGAGCTGATCGGGTGTCGGCGCCTTGAACGAACGCGCGATGGTGAAGTACACACGCCCGTGCTGTCGCGCGCCGTCGAGGTACTGGACGTTGAGACCGGCTCGAGGGCTGAACGCGACGTGCGACGTCGAGTGGTCCTCGGCCGCCTCCTGCGCGTCGTCCTCGTCGAAACTGTCACGCAGCCAGTCGACCCGTGCACCGGTCGTGAAGCGCACGGCCGGCGTGATGTCGACGGTGTAACCGAGGAACCCGGCCGCGGCGTTGCGCCACCCGGCGCCGCTGGCGACGACATCGCCTCGTGATGCTTCGGCCGCCGCGTAGACCTCGGGCGAGCCCATCATGAAGTCGTGATAACGTGACTCGATGTGGCCGAGCGACGCGTCGGCGCCGATCATCAGCGCGTCATCGCCCGGGAGCGGGCCGTCCAGCTCGAGTTGCGTCGAGCCGATCAGCCGCGCCGTCGAGAGCACCCTCGCCTTCGTGTCCGCGAACGCCGGCGCGAGCGGAACCGTGCGCACACGGTCGCTGTGCCGGTAGTCACCCGTCAGCGACGCGACGAGCGTGGACGTGGCGCCGGCCGCGAACCGGCCATCGATCGCGACACGGTGATAACGTTCCTCGACCTCGTCGAACCGGTAGAAAGGACTGGACTCCGCGCGGTCGAAGAGCGTGCGGCCGATCAAAGGTCCGGGCTCATCGTAGCGACGCCAGTCGTTCAGCGTCGACAGCTCGAGTCTGCGCGCGGGCGTGTCGATCACGCCGAGCGTCGCGCCGAACGCGCCCGTCCGGCGCTGCGCGTGGTCCCGCCAGCCGTCCGCGGTCGAGGCGCTCGCGAACACCGAGCCGGGCATCCCGCTCCACTCACCGGACAGGCTGG
>JBOHRM010000910.1:0-3338 GCA_050732715.1 Longimicrobiales bacterium | reverse complement strand
ACGCACGGCCGCGACGTGATTCGCGAAGCCCGGGAGCGGCAGCGCCTTGTACAACGCGGTTCTCGCCGAGGCCTCGCGGTAGCCCCGACCGTTGCCGTCGAGCGGATCCGTCTCACGCCGCGCGCGCCCCGCGACGGACGCCGAAATGCCGTCCTCGCGGCTGATGGCGTACGCGGGCGTGACGAAGCTCGCGTACGCCGCGCCGGCGACAACGCCCACCATGTCGTCGCGCTCGTCCGGATGCCGCACGGGAGCCGCGGCCCGATCGACGACCTCCCGGCGGACGAACACGCCCTCGACGCCCGCCGTGAGCGTGGCGCTGCTCCGCCACCGCGGCCGGATCAGCGATGCGGTGAGCGAGACGACGTCCTCGCTCGCGACCGCCGCCCTCGGGACGGAGTCGACGAGCACGCCGAACGTCCGATCCCAGTCACGCGAGACGTTCAACGAGAGCACGGGGTTGCCGAGCCCGGCGAACGTGTAGCCGAACCCGCCTTCGAATCGACCGCTCGCCGGAGCGACGGTCACGGAGCCCGACCACTGATGGCGGCCGAGCAGATCCCGACCGAAGCTTGCGGCGCCAACGTACAGCTCGCCGAGACCGCCACGGTAGCCGATCGGCATCCAGAACGTGGGCAAGACGGAGCGCCACGCGGAATATTCGCGCGCGGCGGTGATTTCGACATCGCTTCTCCGCTCGCCAGCCGGAGAACCACCATCGCCGGATCGGTCGTCCCTTGCGACGCGCGAAGCGAGCGCCGATCGACCCCCCTCACCCTGACCCTCTCCCCCCGCTCGCGGGGGGAGAGGGGATTTTCGCGCAATGGCTCCCGATCGCGGTGCTTCGGCCGATGGCGAGTCGGCCGACGAGGCGAGTTGCGGCCGCAGTGGCGGCAAGTCACGCCACGTCTCGGGATCGAACGGCAGCCGCGCGATGTGGTAACCGTCCGCTCGATACTCCGAGTAGTAGAGCCACCGGCCGTCGGGCGACACGTCTGGAAAGAACGCGCCGGTCAGCACGTTCGTCACCTGACGCACCGACGGCGCCTCATCCTCCAGGTCCGCCGCATAGAGGTTCGCGATCCCCGTGCGGTCCGAGCTGAAGATGATATACCGGCCATCGGGTGACCATGCGGGCGCCGTGTCGACTGCGCGGTCTCGCGCCAGCCGCGTGACCAGATCGCCGAGCGTGTCGATCACTACGACGTCGTATTCACCGCCGGCATCCCAGCGGCCAGCCGCGATGTGAGCGCCGTCGGGCGACCACCGCGGCAGGGCCCAGTTCACGTCGGGATCGAAGTCGGCGAGCACGCGGATCGTGCGGCCGGCACGGTCGACGATGACGAGACGGTTGGTGCCACCACCATTCTCTACCGCGACCACACGTTGGCCGCTGGAGTCGACGTCCGGATCCTCGAGCCGTGCGCCGTCCGTGAGCGGCGTCTCGGCTCGGTCGCCGACCCGATACAGGTCCCGGAGAACGTGATAGGGGCCGTCGTACTCGAGCTGGGACAGTACGAACGCATCGCCGTCGGGCAGCCAGGCGACCGGACCGACCCCGTTGCGGCGCGTCTGGTGCAGCACGCGGCCGGTGGCGAGGTCGACCACGCGCGTCCGCGTGATGCCGCGCGCGTCCTGGGCGGCGTAGGCGAGACGAGCGCCATCGGGCGAGACGCGGGGGTGCAACGCGTACCGGCCGTGCTCCGTGATGCGCTCGCCGATCGTGAGACCGGTGGCGCGCAGCGAATCCGCGAGCCGGCCGTAGCGCTGCACGAGCGACGCGCGCCAGTCCTCATAAGCCCGAGAGAAACCGATGCCGAGCGTTCGCCTGCCGACGCGATCGAACCACAATGCGGGCGGGATGACGGCGCTCGCGGTCCGGTCGATGATGCGCCGCCGCACGTCTTCGCCGTACCGATCGGCGAGATAGTCGAAGAACAGCGAGCCGTAGATGTAGATGCGCTCGTTCCCCGGCCAGATCGGCGAGCTCGCGGCGACGCGGTCGAACGGGTCGAACCGGTCTTCGAGCACCGCCGTGCGGACCACCATCTCGTGGTAGCTGCCGTGTACGCGGCCAGCACCGGTGAGATCCGATTCGACGTGCGTCGCCAGACCCTCGATGCTCCACCCCGGCGTCCCCGCGGCGGGGAACAGCGGCCAGCTCATCGGCAGCCGGCCGAACACCGTGCGCATCGCCCGGCCGACGCGCCCCGCACGGTCGAGGTGAAAGATGTGAGCCAGCTCGTGCGTGACCACGAGGTCGATCCAGTCGCGGTGGAACTCGAGGCCCTGCACGCCGACAGGCGGCCGCGCGTAGATGACGATCCGGTTGGATGGGAACGGCGTCGCGAAGCCGTTCGTCACATCGACGTTGTCCGTCAGTACGACGTCGACCTTGCCGGCCGGCGCGCGCGCCAGTGACGCGACGAGCTGCTCGTGCGCCGCCTCCGCCCGCCGCGTCGCGTGCTCGGCCAGCACATCCAGCCCCTCGGCGTAGGTCACGCGGAAATGCTCGGACTCGATCGTGCGCCAATGGCCTATCGGCGGAACCTGCGCTTCCGCGCGGCACGCGAGCACCGCGAGCAGGACCAGCCCCGTCGGCAGCGAAAAATCGGTTGCGCGCATCCCGGTGAGCAATCAGCCGTCAATATGCCAGATCACTGGAAGCATAACGTACGGCCGAAGCCGCGATCAACACAGTTGCCCATGCCGCCGCCACGGCAACGTCCATCGATGAAAGACCCGGTCGAGTATGGAAAGCTCGCGCAGAGGCGCGAAGCTCGCCAAGGGTCCGCAAAGAACGCATCCCGATCCCTCTTAGCGCACTTGGCGTCTTGGCGCGAGCATTCCTACCATCGACCGTGACCTCGGCCATAGCGCTCCTGGTGACGCGGGTCACGGGCGGGACGGAGCAGCGGGGTCAGTCCCGGTCGGAGGCGCCGGCGCGTCGCGCGCGTTCGAGAAGAAAGGCTTCGAGCGCGCGGAGGTGCGCTCGTGCAATGCGGTCCTGCACGGCGGGGTCGCGGAGCGCGGCTTCCTGCTCGGGCAGCATGAGGAACGCGGTCTCGGTCAACGCGGACGGCATCCAGGTCGGCCGGACCAGCGCGAGATCGGCGCGGCCGATGCCGAGGTCTCGCAGGCCCAGCTCCGCAACCAGCTCGCCCTGGAACGCCTTCGCCAGGTCCGCCGAGTGCGCGTGAAAGTAGTAGACGCTCGTGCCGTTGTTCTCGAACGGGTTCACGCCATCAGGGAACGCATTGTTGTGCACCGAGACGAGCACGTGCGCGTTCGAGTCCCGCGCGATCCGCGGCCTCGCCGCCAGGTCCACCGCCGTGCGG
>JBOHRM010000909.1:0-1536 GCA_050732715.1 Longimicrobiales bacterium | reverse complement strand
CTGCTACACCGCACCACGCTTAACTTTGCGCCCGCCATTACCACGAAATTCTCTCTTGCGTTGGAGCGATGCCGAAGGCGAGCGACGTGATGGATCGGCTCGTCTCGCTGTGTAAACGGCGAGGCTTCATCTTCCAGTCGTCCGAAATCTATGGTGGCACGGGATCGGTCTGGGACTACGGGCCGCTCGGCGTCGAGCTGCAGCGGAACGTCAAGGAATCGTGGTGGCGTGCGATGGTGCACCAGCGAGATGACATCGAGGGTCTCGATGCGGCGATTCTCATGCATCCGCGGGTGTGGGAGGCGAGCGGCCACGTCAGTGGATTCACCGACCCCCTCGTCGAGTGCAAGAACTGTCACCGCCGATTCCGCGCGGACGCGCCCGAGCTCGACGCCGGCAAGTGTCCCGTCTGCGGCGCGCGCGATTCGTTCTCGGAGCCGCGCATGTTCAACCTCATGTTCCGCACGTTCATGGGGCCCGTCGAAGAGGACGCCGATGTCGTCTATCTGCGCCCGGAAACCGCGCAGGGCAGCTACGTCAACTTCCAGAATGTGCTGATGGCGAGCCGCCAGCGCATCCCGTTCGGCATCGCACAGATCGGTAAGGCATTTCGCAACGAGATCACGCCAGGAAACTTCATCTTTCGAACGCGCGAATTCGAGCAGATGGAGATGCAGTTCTTCGTGGACCCGACCACGGACGACGAGTGGTTCGAGTACTGGAAGGCTGAGCGCATGCGATGGGTGTGCGCGCTCGGCATCGACCCGGCGCGCCTCCGCTTTCACGAGCACGCCCCGGACGAGCTCGCGCACTACGCGAAGACCGCGTTCGACATTGAATACGAGTTCCCCTTCGGCTGGCAGGAGTTCGAGGGCGTCCACAACCGCACGGACTTCGACCTCAAGCGCCACCAGGAGTTCTCGGGCAAGAAGCTCGAATACGTGGACCCCGTGGACCGGACGAAGCGGTTCGTGCCGTACGTGATCGAGACCGCGATCGGCGTCGGCCGCACGGTGCTCGTTCTGCTCGCGGACGCGTACACGGAGGAGGAGGTCGCGGGCGAGCCGCGCGTGGTCATGAAGCTGCATCCGCGGCTGGCCCCGCTCAAGGCCGCGGTGTTCCCGCTGGTCAACAGGGAGAGCATGCCCGAGCTCGCGCAGCGTGTGCATCAGGCGCTTCGTGGCGCCGGTATCCCGTCGTTCTTCGATGACGCCGGCTCGATCGGCCGGCGCTACCGCCGACAGGACGAGGCGGGCACGCCGTTCGCAATCACGATCGATGGAGAATCCCTGCAAGACTCGACGGTCACCGTCCGTGACCGTGACACGCTGGCGCAGGAACGGATCGGCATCGACCACGTCGTCGACTATATCGTCGCCCGCACCCGGTGACCGAACAAGCTAGTCTGACAGGAGGGAACGTGACGGAGCGCATTGAGCAGTTCTCGAGCCGCTGGGGGATGTTCCTCGCCATGCTCGGCATGGCCGTGGGCACCGGCAACATCTGGCGGTTCCCGCGTGTCGCCGCGGACAACGG
>JBOHRM010000908.1:0-4385 GCA_050732715.1 Longimicrobiales bacterium | reverse complement strand
ACGCTGCACCGATGCGACATCGTCACGCGCGCTCCGGGGGTGTACCGACTATGATTGCCATGCTTCGCGGGCTCTCACCGTGATCACGGCCCTCCATCACTCCTCCGCGGGCAATCGCGAGCTCGACGACTCGTTTTAGGTCACGATCAAGCACGAACAGGTAACTACGCGCCGAGGTGAACCTGCCGCAGAGGTCCACGCCGCTCAGGGGCCGAAAGATGGCCACCAGCGCCAACCGTGTCACGTTCCGCGCGACGCCGAACCTCCATGAGAACGGTCGAAACGCCCGCGAATCGAATCGCTCCGGCCGATCCAGCCATGTCGCGGCCCCTCGTAGGCACCAAGGTTTGCGCTGGCGCGTTCGCGGAGGAGGCCGGATTCAGGACCACTTGCGTTGCCGTATCCCATGGGCTACAATAGAATGGTTGAGATTCGTCAAACCGAGGTTTACGAGCGATGGTTCAGTCGCCTTCGTGATCGGAGGGCGCGGGTCCGTATCGACATACGGATACGTCGCCTTTCCCTCGGTAATCCAGGCGACGTTCGGTCTGTGGGGGAGGGCGTCTCTGAGATGCGTATCGATTACGGGCCCGGTTACCGAGTCTATTACGTCAGGCGAGGCGATACTGTGGTTGTGTTGCTCGCGGGCGGCGACAAAGGAAGTCAGGAACGCGACATCGAGACTGCGCTCGACCTTGCGCGCGGACTCTAGCGCTGGGAGGCGTCGTGACGAAGACAACCGTTCGTCCGTGGGATCCCGCGGAGCACCTCGCAACGGCAGAAGACATGGCTGCGTACTTGGAGGCGGCGTTGGAGGACGGTGATTCGGCTCTCGTGGCGGCCGCACTTGGAGATATTGCTCGGGCGAAAGGCATGACGCAGGTCGCCCGCGATGCGGGCCTGGGTCGCGAAAGTCTCTACAAGGCGCTTTCCCCCGAAGGCAATCCCGAATTCGCCACCATCCTCAAAGTGCTCACCGCTCTCGGCCTCCGATTTCACGCGGGTGTGCGCCATCCGAGTCGTTGACTCCTGAACCTACATCGATTCAATCGCCAACGGGGATCGCAATGAATCTCAGAGCTCACGCTTCCGCGTTCGGGATCGGGCCCTCCGCAGTGGCCGCGCTCATGCTGTTGCCCGTTATGGCCGCCGCCCAGGTGCAGCCGGGCGACTCTGCGACGATCGCGGCGGTCGCGGACTCGATCGCGGCCGAAGTATTGAAGGCGCCGGTCGCGGGCGTCGCGATCGGCGTGGCCCGAGGCGACGATGTCGTGTTCAGCAAGGCGTACGGCCTCTCCGATGTGGCGGCGGACGCGCCGCTGACGTTGGACGACGATCACCAGATCGGATCGCTGACGAAGCAGTTTACGGCGGCGGCGGTCATGCAGCTGGTCGAGCAGGGCCGCATCGCACTGGATGATCCGATCCAGAAGCATCTTCCGGATTTCGACACGCAGGGGCACACGGTCACGATCCATCATCTGCTCAACCATACGTCCGGAATCCGGAGCTACACGGCGATCTACGGGATGAACCCGGTGCCGCGGGAGACGGTGCTGGACACGATCCAGAAGCACGCGTACGACTTCACGCCGGGCGAGCGTTTCCTGTACAACAACAGCGGCTACTACCTGCTCGGCCCGATCCTCGAAGCGGTGACGGGCATGCCGTACGCGGGGTACCTGCGGGGACAGATTTTCGAGCCGCTCGGGATGGAGTCGACGAGCTACTGCGGGTACGAGGGCAGGGAAGTGCCGGTCGGATACGCTCCAGGCGACAACGGGCTGACGACGGCGGTGCTCTCGGACATGGAGTTCCCGGGCGCGGCGGGCGGGCTCTGCTCGACCGTCAGTGACCTGCTCGCGTGGCAACGGGCGCTCGTCACGGGTGAGGTCGCCAGTGCGAGCTCCTACGAACGCATGACGACGCCGGCAAGCCTCGAGTCGGGCGAGACGATGACGTACGGCTACGGGCTCGGCATGGGCGAGCTCGAGGGCGAACGCCGGATCGCGCACGGCGGCGGTATCCCGGGCTACAACACGTATCTCTCGTACTACCCGGCGGACAGCCTCGGCATCGTGGTGCTGGTCAACACGACGCCGGGTCATACGGGCCGAATCGAGGACGCGGTTGCGCGCGCGGCGCTGGGACTGCCGCGCAACGTCGTCGTGGACCTGCCGCTGACGCCGGAAGAGAACGCGCGCTACGTCGGCACCTTCGACCTGGGCGATCTGGACGTCCGCGTCTTCGAGCAGGACGGCGTGCTGATGGCGCAGGCGACGAACCAGCGCGCGCTGCGCATGAAGTACCAGGGCGAACACACGTTCGTGCTCGATGCGCCGCAAGAGATCAAGCTCGTATTCGAGCTGGAAGGAGACCGCGCGAGCGGGTTCACGCTGCACCAGGGCGGCGAGACCAGAGCGGCTCCGCGAATCGATGGGGCAGGGTGAATCGCGGTTGGTCGCGCGCTGGCGCACACTCAGGTATCGAGGGGTAACGGCGCCCCCTCACCCTGACCCTCTCCCCCAAGACTGGGGGAGAGGGGACCTGAGCCGTCGGGCGCTGGTGAACCAGCACGGCACGAGCACTCGATAGGGCATCGGTCCAAGTCGTCGCCTGCACGAGCACGAGCGCGAGGACGGTGCCGGCCGATGCCATGACTCTAACCCGAGCCGCGCGGCTCGAGAAAACGTCCGTCCATGAATCGCAGCGCGATGCGGTGCGTGCAGGCGAGATTGGCGATCGGGTCGCAGTCGAGCGCGAGGAAGCTCGCCTCGTAGCCGGGCTCGAGTGCGCCGATCCGCCGGTCGGGGAACACGACGCGGGGGCCGGCGGTGGACCACATCGCGAGCAGCTCGGCGTGAGTCCAGATGTCGAACCGCGCGAGCTCCTCGATCTCGGGGCGAGCGGTGACGCCGTAGACGTCGGTGCCCGGCGCGACCGTCACGCCGTGTTCCTTCAGCAGTGTCAGGTTGTGGTGCAGGACCTCGTACCGCCGTCGCGCCCACTCGCCGTCAGTGACCACGCGGTGGGCGAACACGGTGGGTGTGACGACGATGCCGCGCTCGGCGGCGTGGCGCGCGGTCTCGGCGGTGAGTCGAAACGCGGCGGGGTCCGCATCGGGCGCGAGGTTGTAGCCGGGCACGTGTGCGATGACATCGACATCGGCGTCGACGGCGACCCGAAAATCGTACGGCGTCTCGATGTGCGCGATGACGCGGACGTCTGCGGCGTGGGCACGCGCAACGAGGTCGGGGACCAGCGCGGGGTCGAGGCCGCGATGGCCGATGCGTTGTGTGTCCGCGCGCTGCTCGGCGAACCGCTCACCGTCGAAGAGTATGATCTTGAGATGACTCGCACACTGTGCGAGGACTTCGGCGAGCTTAGACTCGACATCCGCGGTGGAATCGATGAAGACGTAGCCGTCATCTTCCATGAGGCGACTGCGGCGGATCGCGGCGGCATTGTCCGGCCAGGTGGATGAGTCGTTCAGCCCCATGGCGCGCGGCTCGTAACGCAGAAACGGATAGCCGAGCGTCGATGTGACGGCCGCTCCGCCGTAGGCCACGTCGACGGTGCCGGGCTCGCGCAATCGGTCGCGAATGGGAGCAGCGCCGCTCGTGGCGTTGTGCATGACCAGGACGTAGAACGTTCCCTCCGACAAATATGTCTCGTGAATCTCCTGCCAGCGCGGTTCGCCTGAGAGGTTGTGCGAGTGAGCGTCGGCGAACGGTGGCACGATATAGCGCCCACCGAGATCGACCTTCCGTACCGGCCTCTCGCCCGGGTCCCTGACGAACAGCGAGTCGCTGACATACACGGTTCGCTCGACGAACGTCTCGCCGTCGAACCACCGGCCGCCCGCGAGCTCGAGAACGTCGTCCTGGCCGGCGCCGCCATCGCCTGACACGAGCCCGATGAGGACCGCGATGGTGACGGTTCGAATGGACCAGTCCAATCCGGATTTCATTCGCTAAGTCCAGCGGTCGCGTTACGCCGAGCAGATTCGGTGTACCAGCGCCGAGAAATGAAGCGGGTCTCCGGGAGCCGGGGCGGGAGCTCGATCAACAAGGCGAGGCGATTGGGGTGCCGGCGCGCCCGCTGGCGGAGCGGGGTTTCTGCACAACGTTGTCGTGATCGACAACTATGATTCCTAGTGCCTCAAGGCTAGGGCCATCCTCCGCGGAGTTGCGTAGCGGAAGATTTCTGAAAAGCTCGACTGTTTCGCGGCCGAGCCGTTGGATGTTCCTGTGCCACGTGATGTCTGCGTGATCGCGGGTCGGCGACCAAAACACGTCGGCAACATTCACTACAACGATTCCGGCGGCGATCATCTTCTTGTTATAACTGTGCGCGTGATTGTGGAAAGCTTGCAGGCGCAAATG
>JBOHRM010000907.1:0-3152 GCA_050732715.1 Longimicrobiales bacterium | reverse complement strand
GGGTGGACCTTTCGATGATGGAAATCTCGAATCAAGGAGCGACCATGAGCACGAACATCGCATCGATGAAACCAGAGCGTGGCGAGAACCACGGCGCGGCCGGTGTGCCCGCGCTGCGCTATTTGGTGCCCGCCGGCCGCGCGCTGTTCGCGGCGATCTTTCTCACGGCCGGCTTGACGCACTTCTCGTCCACGCCGATCGACTACGCCACGCAGATGGGTCTGCCGTTCGCATGGCTGATGGTCCCGCTGTCGGGCGTGATCGCGTTGGCCGGCGGGCTGAGCATCGTGCTGGGGTATCGCGCCCGGCTGGGCGCGGGCTTGATCATCCTGTTCCTGGTGCCCGTCACCGTCACGATGCACGCGTTCTGGAAGATCGAGGATCCGATGATGGCGCAGATCGACCAGGCGATGTTCATGAAGAACGTGTCGATACTCGGCGGCGCGTTGCTGATTGCGTATTTCGGCGCCGGTCCCGTGAGCTTGGACGAGCGCCGATAATCGCGAGTCGCGAGTCGCGAGTCCGCGCGTCGCGGCCGGAACTCACTTCGTTCGGGTTGGCGGGTCTTGCGCGCGAGTTGGCCGGGGCGGGACTCGTGACTCGCCAACCGGTTCACCCGCAGGCGTCGGCGCCGTTGATCTGAGGCGCGGTGTCTGCGCGGATCCAGCCGGTCCGGCCGTCGGACATCGTAATGTGGACCCACCATTCGGCGGCGTGCTGGCCGAGCGAACCCTCGCCCTCTTCGATCGGGCCGCTGGACCAGAACGTCGGCACCTCGACGACGCTGCCATCGTGCCACACGTTGTAGAACCCTTCGCCCACGTAGTCGAGCACGACGAGCGTGTCACCGGGACCGAACGACCAGTAGGGCGGATCGCCTACTGAATCGGTGACCGGCACGACCGCGATGCTCGTGACGTGCACGTTGCCGGAATCGGCGCGGAAGCGTTCGCCGGCGTCGATCGTGAACACGGGTGGAGCGGTGCCTCGCTCCTGCGCGACGACCGGGATCTCACCCGTCGCCTCCCAGTTGCGATAGATGCAGCACTCGAACGGACATGCGCCTCTGCGCAGGAGCAGGTTTTCGGGGATACGCTGACGGAAGCGAGCGACGATGTCGCCGTTGGGTGGATCGGCGGCCGGGTCGGGCGCGAGCGCCGTCGACTCCGCGGGCGCTGCCGAGTCGGGAGGCGTCGTATCGGCGGGTGCGCGGCTCGAATTCTCACCTGCACATGCAGTCAGCACCGCCACCGACGAGAACAATATCAAATCGCAGAGTCCGCCGAGAACGGTGGAGGACCGCAGAGGTTGACGCCCGCGCCGTTTCGAATCCGTAGTCGTCGCGCCACTAGGTGCTTCTGTTCGCGAATACGCCAACGTGTTTGCGAGAATCGCAGGAGAACATGCCCTCTCCCCCACCCGGGGGAGAAGGTCAGGGTGAGGGGGTGGGTAAGGGGGCCCTTCATCGCGACGAGATCGGTGGGCGTAGTTCTGAACTGAAACACCAAGATAACGAGCGCCCATCTCTTCGTCCTCTCATTCCTCGGCGTCCTCCGCGATTGAATTCCGTTGTGGCCGAATCGCGAAGCGCGGTCGTATGATGCCGTCGTGTCGAACGTCGACGCCTGACGTTACTGTGCTACCCCGACCCGGCGGAATCGGAGTCGAACGATGAGCGATCGCGTGACGGCAAAGCAGACCGCTGATACAGACGCGCGCGCTCGGCCGCACACCGGCGGCGAGCCGCGTTTGGTGCGGGGCCTGGGCGTAGTCGATGCGACGACGCTCGTGGCGGGCGCGGTCATCGGCACGGGAATCTTTCTCGTTCCGAGCATCGTAGCGCGGCAGGTCGGCGCGCCGGGCCTGAGCCTGATGGTGTGGCTGGTCTGCGGCTTCCTGGCGACGTCTGGCGCGCTCTGTTTCGCGGAGCTGGGCGCCGCGATCCCGCGCACCGGCGGGACATACGCGTTCCTCTACCGCGCGTTCCGCACGCCGCTGCTGCCGTTCCTGTTCGGCTGGAGCATGTTCGTCGTCGTGCTGACCGGCGTGATGGCGGCCGTGGCGACGGCGTTCGCAACCTACGCCGGTTTCTTCCTCGAACGCGTGATCCCCTATGGCGAGTGGACGCACCGCATGGTCGCGATCGGCTGCATCCTGTTCCTCACCGCGATGAACTGCATCGGCGTGCGGGTGGGCGGCAAGATCCAGGTCGCTTTCACAGTCTTGAAGGTGGGCGCGCTTGCCGGCCTGATCGTGCCCGGACTGCTGCTCGGCGCCGCCCGCGACGGCGGCCTGAGGCCCTTGCTGCCGGCGGAGCCTGCCGTCGCCAGCACGTTCGCCGCGTTCGGCACCGCTATGATCGTCGGGTTGTTCGCCTACAACGGCAGGTGGTACATCACGTTCGTGGCGGGCGAGCTGCGCGAGCCGCGCCGCGCGATCCCGCGCTCGATCCTCGCGGGCATGGCGATCGTGCTCACGGTCTACGTGCTGGCGAACATCGCGTACCTGACCGTGCTGCCGTTCGACGCGTTGCAGGCGTCGACGCGGCCGGCGGCCGACGCGATGCAGCGGATGGTCGGGCCGGCGGGCGCGGCGCTGGTCTCGGCAGCGGTCATGCTGTCGGCGTTCGGCACGGTCAATGCCCAGCTGCTGGGCGTGCCGCGCATTTACTACGCGATGGCGCGTGACGGCCTGTTCTTTTCTGCGATCGCACGCGTGCACCCGCGGTTCCGCACACCGGCCGCGGCGATCCTCGCGCAGGGACTGTGGGCCTCGGGCCTGGCGCTCACCGGGTCGTACCAGCAGATCATCACGTACACCGCGTTCCCCAACTACGTCTTCCTCAACCTCGCCGTGGTCGGGCTGATCGTGCTCCGCATCCGCGAGCCGGGGCTGCACCGCCCGTATCGCGTTTGGGGCTATCCCGTGACGCCGGCGCTGTTCCTCCTGATCTTCGGCTGGTATCTGATCAACTCGCTGATGAACACGTTCACCGAGACGATGGTCGGCATCGTGCTCACGCTGTTCGGTCTGCCGTTCTACTTCTATTGGGCGCGCAAGCGTGACACCCGCACGGTCGCGTCCTACCTAGTGGTCCGCCAATGAGGTAATGACGATGCTGAGCGCGCCGAAGCGCGCGCGGAGCAAGGCGC
>JBOHRM010000906.1:0-3687 GCA_050732715.1 Longimicrobiales bacterium | reverse complement strand
GTCGCGATAGTCGCGTCCCGGCTGGAATCCTCCCGGTCTCGGGAACTGCCGCGACACGGTCCTTCCGCGTCGGCTCGCGAGCGGGTGGTGCGAGCGCCGGAGACCCTCGAGCCGCGGCGCGCAGCTGCCGTGTCGGGCCAGACGATGTCGGGTGCCAGGCGCCGAGTCAGATTGCCTTCGGTCACGATCGCGTCGGCGCCGAGTGCGTTCCGCAGGCCCGAGAGAGCCTGGCTGAGCGATTGACGTGCGTTCTGCTCGGTCGCCTCAGGCCAGAACAAACCGATCAGCTCATCGCGGGTCACGGACCGCGCCTCGACCGCGAGGTAGGAAAGGAGCGCGAGTTGTTTCAGGTGCCGCGGCAGGTCGATGATCTGACAGCCGTCAGCACCGTGAACAGAAAGGCCACCGAACGTGACGAGCTCGAGCATGGCCGAAGCTCCGGCGGAGTCGACCGGCGTGATCTGACGGCAGGGTCTCCGGTTGACGGCGAACATAGAGTGAGCCGACACGCCCCGCAACGCGCTGGATTCGGCCGCACGCCGAGCTGAAGTCTTCGCGCCGCAGTGCTCGGACGCCGGCCATCAGACCGCGCCGCCACGCGGGAGGATCACGAGCGTCACCCGTGAGTGCGATGTCTCGCATCGACACCCATGGCCTGATGAGGTTGCGCTCGCGACTGCGCCGACCGTTGAACGCAGAGTGAATCCTGAATTCAGCGTGCATTCAACGTGGATTCAACGCGAATTCAACGGGGATTCAAAACCTTCCCCGATTCTAGCGCCCGTCGAGTCACGGAGTCCCCGGGTCCATGAGGAGGACGGGCGATGACGAATCCGATCGATCTGGCGAGCGTCATGGATGCGGTGCGAGTGGCGCTGGCACGCTGCAACGCTGAGCAGCCTGATCTGACACTCACGATCGACGGTACCGAATACGGGGTCCTCGTCACGGAGATAGGGCAACGACCCAGTCGCGTCCTGGTCGTCCTGCGCCCGACGCAATGCGCGTTGCTGAGCGACGTGGAGCTCGTGAAGCGCTACGGCCTGACGAAGCGGCAGATCGAGGTCGCTCGCCTGCTGGCCGAGCGACGGAGTGACAAGGAGATCGCGAAGCAGCTGCGGATACGGGAGAACACCGTCGGCACTCACGTGCAGATGGTGAAGATCAAGCTGGGGATCGGCCGCCGAAAAGACGTTCGCGACCTGGTTCTGAAGAAGCCTCCCGCCGCGCCGCCGGCATGAGTTGGATGCATCGAACGAAAGCGTAGGCGATGACAATGTCGCGACGGAACGACTCGGCGGCGGCGTGTCGATGCGGAGAATGGCGTCGTCGGCCCAGTCGTATCACTGACCCTCCGTTTTCCCTAATATGATGCGCGATGATGATCGAGCTCGATCGGGTTTCGAAGAGGTACGGCCCCTCACACCGCCTGGCGGCGGAAGCGTACGCCGTGCGGGACGTGACGCTGAAGGTGCCACGCGGGGCGACGTGGGCGATGGTGGGTCCGAACGGCGCGGGGAAGAGCACGTTGCTGGGGCTGGTGCTCGGTTTCCTGCGGCCGACGGACGGCACCGTGCGGATCGACGGCAAGGACGCGCGCACCTATGTCCGCCGACACGGTGCGGGCTACTTGCCCGAGCGGTTCTCGTTGCCGGGCGAATGGCCGGTCCGTGACGCGCTGCGCGCGTTGGCGCGACTGGATCGGCTCGGCCGCGAGGCGAAGCGGATCGCGGACGAGGCGCTCGATCGGTTCGGGTTGGTGCCGCACGCGGAGAAGCTGTTCGCCGAGCTGTCGCGGGGGCTGCGCCAGCGCGTGGGTGTGGCGCAGGCGTTACTCGCCGAGCGGCCGCTCGTGGTGCTCGATGAGCCGACGGAGGGGCTCGACCCGCTGTGGCGGATCCAGCTGCGCGACGCGGTGGGCTCGCTGCACGCGCGTGGGACGACGGTGCTCGTCGCGAGCCACGATCTCGCGGAGGTCGAACGGATCGCGACCGCCGTGACGGTCCTCGAGGGCGGCACGGTGCGGCGGACGTTCGAAGCGGCGGCGCATGCGGCGATTCGACGCTACGCGTTGCGCGTGATCGCCGGCGGCGAGCATGTTGCGCGCGCGTTTCCGGGTGCGACGACGGATGCGGCCACGGGCGCGGGCGTCTATCACGTCGAGGTCGCGGACGCCGCCGAGCTGAGCGGCCGGCTGGCGGCGCTGCTCGATGCCGGCGCCGTGGTGTCGGAGGTCCGGCCGTTCGCGGAGGGGCTCGAGGATCGCGTGCGCCGGACATTGGGAGGATCGCACACGTGACGTGGCTTCGGCTCGCGATGTTGCATCTCCGCGCGCTGCGCGGCCGATTGCTCGTGCTACTGGCGTTCTCGGCGGTGTTCCTTGCGGCCGCGGGGACGGCGCGGCTCGTGGGCGCCGGCGCCGAGGGTCACGTCGAGATCGATCGCATCTTCGAGATCGGCGGGGCGCCGCTCGCCTCCGCGCTGCTGCTGATCGGTTGGGCGATCGGTCGTTTCCCGATGATCGCGGTACTGGTGCTCACGGCCGGCTTGATCAGCCACGACCGCGCGACCGGGCAGGCACGCCTTTACCTGGCCCGGCCGACGTCGCCGGTGGGCCTCTACGCGGTCCGCTTCCTCGTGCTCACCCTCATCGCGTTCGTCTCGAGCGCAGTGCTGGTCCCCGCGTTCGACGTGATCATGCTCGGACGCTGGGCGGGTCCGAACACGCTCCTGCTGATCGCGGCCTACGTCGTCACCTACGGCTCGATCACCGCACTGCTCTCCGCGTGGACGCGTGGCGACGCGTGGATCGCACTCCTCCTCGGCATCCTCGCCATCGTGTGGCACTCGCTGCGCGTCGGCGGTGTGCTCGAGAATACGCCGCCCGGCGTGCGCGAGGTCGTCTCACTCATCTTGCCGCCGCACGGTGCGCTCTTCGCGATCGAGTCCGCGTTCGCACAGCTCGGCGCACTCCCGCTGGACGCGTTCCTCTACATCCTGATCTACGGCGCCGTGCTGCTGCTGCTCGCCGGCATCTCGATCGCGCAGCGTGAGGTGTGACGAGCCACAAAGCACCGCGGCTTCGCGCGAGGCGGTGAGAGCCGCTACCTCGTTGCGCCGAGCACGCGCATGATCACCGGTGTGACGCGGGTGAGGTCATCGAGCTCGCCCGCTACGGCGGCATGGCCGGGGCCGGCGATCACGCCGAGGGCGGGATTCAATGTATGGCCGCGGCGCGCGTCCTCGAGGTTGCCGTGATCGCTCACGACGAGGAGCAGGGCATCGTCGAGCCGCTCGAGGAGTCCGCCGAGAAACGCGTCGACGCGCTCGAGAGCGGAAACCGCGCGGTCGAGGCGACGCTCGTGGCCGGCGTGGTCGGTCGAATAGTGCGCGAACAGCGTGAAGTCGTGTGGTGACGCGATGCGCGCGAGGTTGTGCCCGGCCGTCGCGGCATCGACCCGCGGTAGCGTCGATCGGCCGAGCCGCTCGCGCCACGCATCGTTCGTGATCTCGCTCGCCACCGCATCACCGCGGGCGAGCGCTGCGGTGCCACGGTCGAGGACGCCAGCGCCGAGCGCGGCGAGCGGCGGCCCGGCATGCAGGAACCGCGGCAGCTTCGGCGGGCCGGCGCCGCCCATCGTAGACGTAAACGGGCCCGCCTGCTCGATCAGCTCCTCCGGAATCGCG
>JBOHRM010000905.1:0-1220 GCA_050732715.1 Longimicrobiales bacterium | reverse complement strand
GGATGCAGCGCCGCTCGAATGTAACGTGACTTTGGAATCGGACCACTAGTCAGTTCTCTATGCCGCGCCGCGGCGCCAGCGGCGGATGAACCATTTCGCGGATTGGGAATGCTCTCGCGAAGGCGCCAAGCTCGCCAAGGGTACGCCAAGATCGCTCGGTTACGATCTTCGCGTTCCCTTTGCGCACTTCGCGCCCTTGCGAGAAAATTCCTGCCATTGCGCCGTGACGTCAGCCGTCGAGTTTCTAATCAGGCCTCCCACGCGACCCGTCGTATGGCGGCGATGCCCCGTCATTGCGGACAGGCGTCACCCCAGCCGGAGCGATTGCCCGGCCAACGTGCCGGACGAACTCGATGCAGCCCTTCAGAACACCGGCACGTTCAGCCCGATGAATCCGCCCGAGTTGTTCTCCTGGAGGAACCCCCAGACGCGGATCGAGCGGACGCCGACGCCGGCGAGGAGAGCTGGCTTGCTATTTCCCGTGGCGCCGATTCCGCCCTGAAGCGTGACCCAGCGTTCCTGGTCCCGCAATCGCCTGGCCGTCGCGTACAGCTCACGGTACCGCTCGACCTGCTCCTCGAGTGCGCTCACGTATTCGGCGTCCCGCTGACCGAAAGTGGCGAACGATTCCACGGTGCGTTCGTACGACGCCAGCAGCGAGTCTTTCAGCGCGATATCGGCTCGCAGGAGGCGCACCTCGCGTTGCCGGTTCAGGTCTTCGGCTGCCATCTCGCGCGGTATTGCGAGCAAGGTGTCGCGGTCGATGACCACGACGTAGGTGCCGTTCTCGTTCATCGTGAGGATCGTGGCGGTTCGGGGCTGCAGCGCGCCCGCGGTTCGAGGCGGCGCGAGCGCGGTCAAAAGGACCATGGCAGCGAGTGTCGCCCGCGAGCGATCGAGAATCACGATGGCCTCCTCAGTTCCCATGCTGGCCCGGCACCAGCGATCGCTGAACCCGGGTGGCGGCCGGGAGAATTCGCAACCCCTGCCCGGGACCAGTTCTACTCTCCGTGCCCCCGCCGCCGTACCATCGATGCTGGAACCGGTGGCGGTGGGGCAACTCGTGACTCGTGACTCGCGACTCGGAACTCGTTCCTAGTCACGGATTCACATGGCTTCGGTTGTACTCCTGGAAAACCTCGAGCGTCGACAGCTCGGCGATGCGCCGTCGCTCGGCTTCATCCGCGGCCCGTAGCCGCAGGATCTCGCGCACATAGACG
>JBOHRM010000904.1:0-3803 GCA_050732715.1 Longimicrobiales bacterium | reverse complement strand
GATCGGGACGTGCGGGTGCGGGTCCTCGAGCGCACCGCGCAGCGCGGCGACCGTCTGCGGGCGTTGCCGCGCGGAATCGACCGTGGTCGCGCGCAGCGCTCGCGCCGCCAGCGCGCGGACGAGCGGGTGCTCATCGGTCAGCCGCTCGCGCAGTCGGGCGATCGAGCGCGGCGAGGAGACCCTTGTGAAGACGTACGTCGCGCGCCATCTCACCTCATCGTCGGGTGACGTGAGGTGCGGCGTGACCAGCTCGGCGTCGGTTTCGGAGCGCGGGAACTTCCAGATCGCGAGCAGCGCCTCCATGCCGGTCTCGCCGATCGGCGCCGCCGGCATCGCGCCGGCGCCGGTCTCGGTTTCACTGCCGATGTAGCGTTGGAGCACCTGCCGGATGGCGGCGTGCGCGCCGGGCGAGCCGAGCTTGCCCAGCGCCGCCACGGCCTCAACGCCCCGGACATCGTTCTCGGCCCAGCTCACGCCGAGCTTGCGCACGAGCGCGTACAGCACGGACGACGATGTGTCGCCCAGCTCGCCGAGCGCGAACGCCGCGGCCGCGGCGACCGAACGCGTCGAGTCATCCAGTGCGTTCACGAGCATCTCGCTCGCCCGCAGGTCCCCGATCCGGCCGGCCGCGAACGCCGCATGCTCGCGGATGACCGGGAGCGGATGCTCGATCAGCTCGCCCAATCGTGCCGCATCCAGCGACCGGAGATCCTCGGCACGCAGCAGCTCGGCGAGCGCGGCGAGCGCGGCATCATCGAGCACGACACGTGGCTCTGCCGTCCGCGGCAGCGGCGTGGACGGAGGCGGCGAGCCGCACGAGACCGCTCCGAAGAGCAGCAGCAGCGCGACGCTAAGTGGTCGAGCTCGTAAGTGCGGTGACGTACCACCGTCGGAGGCGGAAGTAGGCGATCGGGTTGTAGCCGAATTCGGGCGTCGAGGCGCCCCGCTGGCAAGGCGCGGGGCCGAAGGCATAGCGGGGCTATGTCGCGCGCCGTGCAACGCAGCCAACGGGGATGCATCGGCGGTCGATACATTGCCGTATTTGCGAACTCGACCCCTAAGTCGTCTGCGCCCCGAGCACGTCACCGAACGTCCGCAACAAGGAGGTTGGCAGTGTGCGCGGCGAGCCATGCTCGTCCAGCGCGATCAGCTTCGTCGTTGCCGTGGCCAGCCGTTCGAGCCGGCCATCCTTCTCACGCGCGATCTCGTAGGCGAACGTCACCGCCCGCGACTGTACGCGCTCGAGCCTCGCCTCCACGCGAATCCAATCATCGTAGCGAGCGGCCGCGATGTAACGCACGTGCGCATCCGCCACGACCAGGAACACACCGGCGCGCTCGAGCTCCGCGTATGGCGTACCCAGATGGCGGATCAGCTCGGTGCGCGCGATCTCGCACCAGACCAGGTAGTGCGCGTGATAGACCACACCCATCTGATCGGTTTCGGAATACCGAGCGCGGAACGACGACGTTGCCACCCCACGCGACATCTGTTGCGCGGGGACCCCGGTTGTTGCAAGGCGACCGGTCGTCACTCGCCGTACGGCACCCAGATGTTCTTGACCTGCGTCGCGTGGCGCAGGAACTCTCGGCCGCCGCCGCGCCGCGCGTCCCACCAATCCGGGACATAACGGTGTGCGACCCATGTCCGCTTCATGCTGCCGGCAGAGAGTCGCTCGACGGTGCCATCGTCATCGCCGGCGAAGTACCAGACGCCGTCGACGTCGTCGTGAGCCGCGAGCGTGTCGGTCAGCTCGGCGCGAACGCCGGTCACGAGGTTGATCACGCCGGCCGGAACATCCGAGCTGTCGAAGACCTGATAGAAGTCGGTCGCCGGGAGCGGCGCGGTCTGGGACGGTACGGCGACGACGGTGTTGCCCAGGGCGACCGCGGGCATGATGGCGGACACGAAGCCGAGCAGCGGCGCGTCATCGGCGCAGACGACGCCGATGACGCCGATCGGCTCGGGCATCGCGAGCGTTACATTGCGGAATGGCGTGTGGTGGACCCCGCCGTCATACTTGTCTGCCCATGCCGCGTACTCGATGATCCTGCCGAGCGTGCGGTCAACCTCGCGGACCGCGGCATCGACGCTCGTGTCGAGCAGGTAGACGAGCCGATCCACGAACTCGCCGTGGCGCGCGCCGAGGTTCTCCGCGATGTAATAGAGCACCTGAGCGCGCTGATGCGCCGTCGCCCGGGCCCAGTCGGCCGCGCGGTGCGCGGCTTCGACCGCGTTGCGGATGTCCTTTCGATTGCCGCGCGCCACCTCCCCGACGCGCGCGCCGCCGGGTGAACGCACGATGAGGCTCAACCCACCGTCCGGCCGCGTGTGCCGGCCACCGATATAGAGCTTGGCGGTGCGGTCGATCGCCGCCAGCACGGGCGCGCCCACACCGTCGTCACTCGTTCCGCCCCGTGGCGCCGAGCGCTCCTCGTGCGGCCTTCCCCGCTCGTGCGGGGCCGGTTCGGGCGCGGCGCCCTGGTAGGCCGCGGGGTTCGCGCGGGTGGCCGGCTTGACGTCGAGGTACTCGAGCAGCCCTTCGAGCCCGCCCTCACGGCCGAACCCGCTCTCACGATAACCGCCGAAGCCCGACGCCGCATCGAACAAGTTCGTGCAGTTGATCCACACCGTGCCCGCTTTGACTTGCGGTGCGATGTCGAGCGCGAGATTGATACTCTCGGTCCATAGGCTCGCGGCGAGCCCGTACCGTGTGTTGTTCGCGAGCGCGACGGCCTCGGCAGGCGTGCGGAACGTCATCAATACGACGACCGGCCCGAAGATCTCGATCTGCGCCAGCGTGCCCGCGGGCTCGACGCCGGTGCACAACGTGGGCGGATAGAAGTATCCATCTCTCGGACAGCTCCACGAGGGCTGCCATACCGCCGCACCCTCGGCCACGCCGCGCTGCACGAGTGTGCGAATCTTTTCGAGCTGTGCCGGTCCGATGATGGCCCCGATGTCGATCGCCTTGTCGAGCGGGTCACCGATGCGGAGCGTCTCCATGCGTGCGCGCAGCTTCGCCGCAAGGCGATCGGCGACGCCTTCCTGCGCGAGGATCCGCGAGCCGGCACAGCAGACCTGGCCTTGGTTAAACCAGATCGCGTCGACCACGCCCTCGACCACGCTATCGAGGTCCGCATCCTCGAAAACGATGAAGGGTGACTTGCCGCCGAGCTCGAGCGAGAGCTTCTTCCCGGTGCCCGCCGTCGCGATACGTATGCCGCGGCCGACGTCCGTGGATCCGGTAAACGCGATCTTGTCGACGTCGGGATGCCGTACCAGAGCTTCGCCGGTTCGGCCATCTCCGGTGACAATGTTGACCACGCCCCGCGGCAAGCCGATGTCATTGCACAGCTCCGCGAACCGCAACGCGGTGAGGGGCGTGAGCTCGGCGGGCTTGAGCACGACCACGTTCCCCGCCGCGAGCGCGGGCGCAATCTTCCACGCCAGCATCAGAAGCGGGAAATTCCACGGGATGATCTGTCCGGCCACGCCGACGGGCTCGTACTCGGGCAGCTCGGTCTCGATCAGCTGCGCCCAACCGGCGTGGTAGTAGAAGTGACGCTCGACGAGCGGCACGTCGACGTCGCGTGATTCGCGGATCGGCTTGCCGTTGTCGAGCGACTCGAGCACGGCGAACAGCCGCGAGTGCTTGCGGATGTGACGGGCCATCGCGTAGAGGTAGCGTGCGCGGGCCTCCCCGCCGACATCGCGCCACGCGGGCAGCGCCGCGCGCGCGGCACGCACCGCGGCGTCGACATCGGATCGATCCGCCTGCGCAATGCGGGCGAGCGGTGTGC